>CALUNB010000009.1 GCA_944321885.1 uncultured Bacteroidales bacterium
CGAAGTTTGAGCTTTGCCGAGACCAAGCTATCTTCGACGAAAGTCACAGATAGCGAAAGTCGAGCGCAAAGCCAAACGAAGTTTGAGCTTTGCCGAGACCAAGCTATCTTCGACGAAAGTCACAGATAGCGAAAGTCGAGCGCAAAGCCAAACCCCCGATTAAGCCGAGCGCCATGGCAAGCCTTTCCCTTGCTTGCACATGGCCGAGGCGGAGGGGGTTCGGCGAAGCCACACCCCCGATTAAGCCGAGCGCCATGGCAAGCCTTTCCCTTGCTTGCACATGGCCGAGGCGGAGGGGGTTCGGCGAAGCCACACCCCCGATTAAGCCGAGCGCCATGGCAAGCCTTTCCCTTGCTTGCACATGGCCGAGGCGGAAAGGGTTCGGCGAAGCCACCCGAAGTTAGAGCTTTGCTTTCAGCGAATACGGGCCAACCCCTGCCACCAAGCGAAAAAATTGTATTTTTGCTTTTTGTTCCCTGTCTTGGGAACCATCAAAAACAAGCCGTATGCTCAATTTCACACTCTCCAAAATCGCCGGAATCCTCGGCGGCAGCATCGACGGAGGAAGTCCGGAAACCCATGTCCACACCCTCTGCAAGATAGAAGAAGGCCACGAGGGCGGACTCACCTTCCTGGCCAACCCCAAATACACCCACTACATTTACGAAACCCAAGCCACGGCGGTCATCGTCAACAAGGATTTCGTGCCGGAACACCCCGTCAAGGCAGCCTTGATCCGGGTGGACAACTCCTACGAAGCCTTTGCCCGCCTCCTGGCCTTCTACAATGAATACACGACCCCCAAACCGGGCATTTCCGAACTGGCCTGCATCGCCCCCGATGCCAAAATCGGGAAAAATGTCCATATCGGGGCGTTCAGCGTCATCGATTCCGGGGCCGAAATCGGAGATAACTGCATCATCTACCCGCAATGCTACGTGGGTAGCCAGGTGAAAATGAAAGAATCCTGCCTGATTTATCCGGGAGTCAAAATTTACGCGCACACGCAAATCGGAAAAGCCTGCATCTTGCAAGCCGGGGCTGTCATCGGCGCCGACGGTTTCGGCTTCGCCCCCAACAACGGCAGCTACGAAAAGATTCCCCAAATCGGGAACGTCATCCTCGAAGACAATGTGGAAATCGGGGCCAACACTTGCGTGGACAAGGCTACGATGGGTTCCACCGTTATCAAGGAAGGGGTGAAACTCGACAACTTGATCCAAATCGGCCATAATGTCGTTGTAGGGAAAAACACGGTCATGGCATCCCAGGTCGGCATCGCAGGCTCTACCAAAATCGGGGAAAACTGCATGTTCGGCGGCCAAGTGGGGGTTGCCGGACACAGCACGATTGCCAACGGGGTCATGCTGGCAGCCCAGACCGGGGTTCCGGGTTCCATCCGTAAAGAAAATTCGACCCTTATCGGGGCGCCTCCTTTGGACCCGGCCATTTTCCGCCGTTCCTGCGTCCACTTCAAGAACCTGGATTCGATTGTGGACCGCTTGGTTCAAGTGGAAAAAGAGTTGGCAGAACTCAAAGCCAAAGAAGGGAAAGCCTGATCCGGCTCCCGCAAAAACCTAAAGACAACGCATAGCTCAAATCCCCTTCCCGACATGCACGCGGATTCGCAGCAAACAGACGCTTCTTTCCCCCAAGCCGAGCAAAAAACGGTTCAAAAGGACCCCGGGCTCCACCCCTTGGAAGAAGGAAGCGTCATCCTGATTGACAAACCCTTGGGTTGGACTTCTTTCAATGTCGTGAGCCGTGTCCGGAACTGGGCGCACCGTATCGTGGGGCGGCGTGTCAAGACTGGGCATGCCGGTACGCTCGATCCCTTGGCCACCGGCCTCCTGATTGTCTGCACCGGAAAATTCACGAAGAAAATCGAGGAATTCCAAGCGCAACGCAAGGAATACACCGGTACTTTCGTCTTAGGCGCCGTGACCAAGAGCCACGATCTGGAAAGCGAGGTGGAAGCGGGCGGTTCCTTGGAGGGTATAGGGGAAACACAAATCCAAGAAGCTGCCGCCCGCCTGACCGGTAGCATCCAACAGGTTCCTCCCTGTTTCTCAGCCGTCAAGGTACAAGGCAAACGGGCCTACCAATACGCCCGGGCCGACAAGGAAATACAGCTCGAAGCCAAACCGGTGCAAATCTACGAATTCGAAATCACACGGGTTGCCCTGCCCGAAGTGGATTTCAGAATCGCGTGCAGTAAGGGTACTTATATCCGGGCCATGGCCCGCGACTTCGGCCAAGCCTTGGGCTGCGGCGCCTACCTTTCTGTCCTGCGCCGGACCAAAATCGGGGATTTCAAGGTGGAAGATGCCCGGGATATCGACGAATTTCTCCACAAAGGAAGCGGAAAGCCGCGAAATGCTTGACTTTTTTCTTGATTTTCTTTACCTTTGCCCCCTTTTTAGGGCAGATTCGCCCCTGCCGGAAAAAGACAACAAAAAGGAAGTCAGTTCCTTGTGCTTTTCTGAATGCTTAAATCTCTTGGATAGATGAAACTATCGCAGTTCAACTACAATTTACCCCCGGAACTCATTGCCACGCATCCCACACCGGATCGGGATGACTGCAAACTCATGGTGGTTGACCGGAAAAAACAGAAAATCGAGCACAAGACTTTCAAGGACATACTCAAATACTTCAACGAGGGGGACGTCTTAGTCATGAACGACACCCGGGTCTTCCCGGCCCGGCTTTCCGGGGAAAAAGAAAAAACCGGAGCCATCATCACGGTCTTCCTCTTGCGCGAACTCAACCGGGAATCCTTGCTTTGGGACGTTTACGTAGACCCTGCCCGGAAAATCCGTATCGGGAACAAGCTCTATTTCGGGGAAAACGATGAATTGGTGGCGGAAGTCATCGACAACACCACTTCCCGGGGCCGGACCCTGCGCTTCCTTTACGATGGGCCGTATGAAAACTTCAAAGCCCTGATTTACAAATTAGGGAAAACCCCGCTCCCCGACCATATCATGCAGGTACGCAAAGTGGAACCGGAAGACGAGGAACGATACCAGACGGTCTTCGCCAAGAAAGAAGGTGCGGTCATGGCACCTACCGCCGGTCTTCATTTCAGCCGCGCGCTGTTGAAACGCATGGAAATCAAAGGGGTGGAAACCGCTTTCCTGACCCTGCATTGCGGCTTGGGCAATGTACGGGAAATCGACGTGGAAGACCTCACCAAGCACCGGGTGGATTCGGAAGAACTCCACATCCCTGAAGAAACCGCCCAAATCGTCAACCGGGCCTTGGACGAAAGGCACAAAGTCTGCGCCGTGGGAACCTCGGTCCTCAAAGGCGTGGAAAGCTCGGTTTCCTTCGGTGGCAGGCTCAAACCTTTCGACGGTTGGACCAACAAGTTCATCTTCCCGCCTTACAATTTCAGTATCCCCAACTGCATGATTAGCAATTTCCATGCACCGCTTTCCTCGCTTTTCATGTCGGTCTGCGCTTTCGGAGGCTACGAACTTATCATGAAAGCCTACCAAGAAGCCATTGAAAAAGAATACCGTTTCTTGACTTTCGGCGATGCCATGCTCATTCTCTGAACCGGAAGGCCGGAACAAGGAGGCCTTTGCCATTCTGGTTGCCGGCGGGTCCGGCAGCCGGATGGGAGCGGATCAACCCAAGCAGTTCCTGCCTTTGGACGGCAAGCCGGTCTTGGTGCATACTTTCCACCGGTTTTTCCATTCCGGGCTTTTCAAGGACATCGTGGTTGTCTTGCCCCCGATACATCTCCCAGCTTGGGAACGAATCGCTTCCGAGTTCCTGCCCCAAGAAAAATTCATTTTGGCTGAAGGCGGGGAAACCCGTTCCGAATCGGTCCTGAACGGCCTCAAAACCCTCCAATGGGCAAAGTCCGACGATCTCGTGGCAATCCATGACGGAGTCAGGCCTTTCGTCTCGCTTCCATTCCTGCGTTCCTGCCTGCAAACCGCATCCGTGTACGGGAACGCCATTCCTTGCACCACACCCCCGGAAAGTTTCCGCTACATGGACTCGGATTCGCCCGGGGAAACCGCCTCCCATGCTGTGGACCGGAAACGGATCCGCAGCATCCAAACCCCCCAATGCTTCCGCTACGGACAAATCCTCGAAGCCTTTGAAAAACGGAAGGACCACGGCCGGTTCACCGACGAAGCCTCCTTGCTCGAAGCTGCCGGATACCCGGTCCGGCTCTGCGAAGGCTTGTCCCAGAATATCAAGATAACCCGTCCTTTCGACCTGCATTTAGCGGGATTTTTCCTGCAAAACGGATTTTAAGGGATTTCTGTCATGCTTCTGCCTGCACAAGAAAAAATCATCCTCGGCATAGACCCTGGAACCCGTCTGATGGGACACGGCGTGATTAAATGCCAAGGGTCCCGTTTCGAATACGTGGAAATGGGGGTCTTGGACATGCGGAAGGAAACGGATGCGCTCCGCCGTCTCGAAACCATCTTGGAAGAGGTCTTGCGACTCATCGAGGCATTCCACCCCGACTGCCTCTCCATCGAAAGCCCGTTCTACGGGAAAAACGTGCAGGCCCTCCTCAAATTAGGCCGTGCCCAAGGCGTAGCTATCGCTGCCGCGCTTTCCAAAGGGCTCGAAGTCCACGAGTATTCCCCCCGCGAAATCAAGCAATCCCTGACCGGGAAAGGCAGCGCCTCCAAGGAGCAGGTCTGCGCGATGGCCCTGCGTATCATCCATTTCCCCTTGGATAAGCCCAAGCACCTCGACGCCACCGATGCTTTGGCGGCAGCCATCTGCCATGGCATTCACGGCCGATTCCCCGAAATAAGCCATTCCGTGGACGAATCCGGGAAAAAGGATGCGAAAAAAGACACAAACAGGCTCGCAACGAGCAGCAAAAGCCGGCAGAAAAAGGAAAATTGGGCGGACTTCCTTGCCAACCATCCCGAAAGGATAAAATAAAAAGATAGAATACAGGGGCGAACACCTATGACAAGACGGTTTCCATTGCTAAAGAACCGGATTCCGCACCGCACGCAGCCGGAACCCGGTTCCAACACATAAGCTATTTCCGAATCACTCCGAAGATAAATGCCTTAGCCGGAAACAACCTCGATTTACAAAGCCTGGAACTCTTCCAAAATCCGGCTGGCAAGAGACTTCATTTCAGCATCTTCCAGTTTCAGCTTTTCTTTTCCGAAATCCATATCGGCGACCCCATGGATTGGAATCAAGTGCACATGGGCGTGAGGCACATCCAAGCCCACCACCGACATGCCGATTTTAGGCGCCGGGCAAACCTTGATCAAGGCCTTAGCCACTTTCTTGGCAAAACACATCAATCCGGCCAGTTCGGAATCCTCCATGTCGAAGATATAGTCGGTTTCCTTTTTGGGAACGACCAGCACATGGCCTTTCGCCACGGGTGCGATGTCCAAGAAAGCCAAATGCTTCCCGTCTTCCGCGACCTTGTAGCACGGGATTTCCCCGGCCACGATTTTTGAAAACACACTCGCCATATTACCTTGTTATTTCAGTGATTTCAAACGGAATGACACCGGCAGGAACCGTCACGTCCACCTTGTCGCCCACTTCCTTGCCCAGCAAGCCCTTGGCGATAGGCGAACTGATGGAAATCTTGCCTTCCTTCAAATTGGCTTCGCTTTCCGGCACCAAAGTATATTTCATCTTGGCCCCGTTCTTGAGGTTCTTTATCGTCACGGTCGAAAGCAAAAGCACCTTGCTCGTATCAATTTTGGATTCATCCAGGATACGGGCATTGGCCAACTCCATCTGCAATTTGGAAATCTTGAGTTCGCACAAACCCTGGGCTTCCTTGGCTGCATCGTACTCGGCATTTTCAGACAAGTCACCCTTGTCGCGGGCTTCCGCAATCTGCTGGGAAATCTTAGGACGCTCCACCTTGGTCAAATATTCCAATTCATCCTTGAGCTTCTGCAAACCTTCCTTGCTGTAATACTTGATCTCTCCCATAATTCATTTGTTTTGGCAAAGACTTTCTCCCAAAGCTTCCACCCGGCACAACGCCCCGGGGCGACCCACCCCGGCAAACACAAGCCCGGAATCCCAATCCTTACCTATTAATATAAGCATCTATTATTTACAAACCATCCTTAGAAGCTGTTTAAATTTATTTGTTTAGGCCATCGGGAGGGGATTTCGCGGGATGGCGCCGCGTTTTTCAAAGGAGGATAGCCAAGCTATCTGACATGAAAAACGCAAACGATAGCGAAAGTCGAGCGGGGAATCAATGCTTGCTTTGATTTCTCCGAGACCAAGCTATCTTCGAGCTTCGCTCAACCTAGACCCGAAATAGCCCCCGATGGGCAAACAAAATCCTGAAACCGGTCCCTGATAATTCAGCCATCTCAGGATTGTAAGAAATTTTAAACAGCTTCTTAAACGCGAACCTATCGCGCATGTACTACCCGGAAGTCCCCTTCCAAGATTCAACGCACAAAAACCGGCCCGCCCGAAAAACAAAAAGGAGAGACATCCAATACGTCTCCTCCTTTCCAAATCTCCCGGTTCGCCGTTCGTCCGTAAAAAAAACACGGGACCATCATCCCGTGAAACATCCTCTCCTATCTGCCGGCGCAGCATACAAATCCGCTACAGCTTGCAAAGATAAGAATTTTTTCCAAACCCTCTCCCATGCCTTCAAGCAGGACGAAGCTCAACAATATTTCCGTTCCAGGATAACCGAGGCTACCACTGCCTGGCGCAATGAAATATCCACTCCGGGAATTTCCCCGGTTCCTTCCTCCAAACCCTCCCGGGTTCCAGACCCGGCATCCCCAACCGGAGTCCCAGCCCTTTCCACCGGCACAGGCTCCACTCCGGCCGTCCCCGGCAAAACCACTTCGCTTTTCACTTCCGCCCTCAGGGCCCCTTCGGGTTCCGGGATACCAGCCCCATAGGATTCCGATGCATATTCTTCCACCCCCTTTCCTTCGGATGAAGGCTCCGTATACTCGAAAGCCCCCCCGCCTTCATACGCAGGAGTAGGCACCTCCACAGGATACGAAGCGGAATCCTCATCTTCGACCGGATACCGCCCCGTGGCAACAGGTTCCGGCAGAGGCGTGGGTGCAGGCCGGTGGTCTGCACCACCCATGTCCACCGCCGGCCAAGCTTCCGGCATCCGTTCCCTTCGCCGCTCCCGCCCGGAAAGCTTCTTCTTGGACCCAACATTTCCCTTTCCACCTGCTTCCGCCTTTTTCTTCTTATGCTTGTTCCATGCTTCAATGCCTCCGAAAACGAGGATAAGCAAGAGACCTATCAATTCTTCCATGGCTGTTTGGGATTTCAAGATTACAAAACCGGAAGGAATCCATGCAAGCGCCTCCGGACAGGACAACAACCGTCCCTACGCTCCTCGGAATCCCTCTCGTTCCGGTTCCCCAAGGAATTTCAGATTCCCCCTTAAATAATCTTCGGCTAAATTACATTTTTTTCAAAAAATACGTACCTTTGTGGGTATGCGTTTTTGGAAAAACATGAATCCGGCAAGGTGCCTGCCGCGTACAAGGAATCTAACAGGCACCGTACAAAAAAGCACTTCCGTCCTAAACAAGCATTGCACCCGTTGGATGCTTCGGGGAGGAATCGGATTGTGCCTCCTGCCGTTGGCATCCTGCAACAGCGCCATCGAATACGGGGAGATTCCTGTGGAAGACATCCATGTGAACTTCATCGTCAGGCCGTATAGCATGGACAACGAACTCCTCGCCATCGGGAACTACAAGGAATTCCCCGACCAAGGCGACTGGGGTGTCCTGGTCTACCATATCGGTTACATGGACGAAGATTACGTGGCGTTCAACCAAGCCTGCCCTTTCGATTGCGAAAGCAGCGGATGCTACGTACAATACGACAAGAGCAAGGAAGCCTTCATCGGCAGTGTCTGCAAACAGGAATTCAGCACCTACACCGGCTTTTGCACCACGGTTTCCGGCTACGGCTTGGTGAAATACAACATCACCTATTACCCGGACGGTAGTTTCCTCGTTTCAAACTGAGAACAAAACACAAAAATCATAACACCATGAACGCGAAAATTTTATCCATCCCGGCCTTTTTGCTGGCACTGGCATCCCTGATGCCGGCCTCGGCCCAGATCACGATGGGAGAATTGTCCAAACAACAAAGGGACAGCATTATTTTTGCATTCCCCGCCTGCACTTCCGGCACCATGTACATGCAGGACGGCTCCATTGCCAAGGAAAAGTTCAACTACAACTATTACGAACCCCAATTGCTGTTCATCAACCGCGAACCGACGGCCCCCGAAGACACGCTCCGACGTTTCGACAACCTCGCCGCAGTCTCTGTCGTTGAAATCGGGGACAGGACGTTCGTCCCTGTCCTAGGCGGCTTGGGGGAAATCATCTTCAACGATAAGGCCAACAACGTGAGCTTGGTCATCTCCAAGAAAGTGAACATCGAAGAAAAGAAAACCGGAGCCTACGGCACAGGCGGTTCCACCTCCTCGATCCGTAGCGTCTCGAGCTTCACTGGAGCCAGCGGTGTCAGCAGCAGTGGTTACACAGGCCAAAGCAACTTCACTTCCGTGAACTACGATTTCGATAGCAATGCCGAATTGAGCGTCGATATCCGGCTCTTCTTGCTGAAGGGAACGAAAATCACCCCGGTTTCCAAAAAGAACCTGGCCAAGATGTATCCCAAGGCGGAAGACTTCATCAAAAAGTACTTTGATGAACAAAAGCCTGATATTGAAAACCCGCAGGATGTCATCAACTTGATGAACCTGGCCCGGACCAACGCACAATAACAGGTGCCGGACTGAAGGACCGGCGGAGCCACCAGGCCGCTCCCGGGCGGGGAAACTTGCGACCCTCGCCCCAGGAGCGGCAAAGCCGCCTCGAGGACTTGCGCCGGATGCGATAGAGGGAAAACAAAAACGCCCTGGATAGCGGTCGTCCCCTCCGGAAGGACTTCCGGCGCAAAACAGTTTTTCAAAAATAATTTGCAAAAGAGCTGCAAAAATGGCTACATTTGCCAGCTAAAAATAGATTGTTTTTTTGCAGCGCCACAAGCGGACAACCATTGATATGCCAGTAAACCAACCGGATAGCAACGCACACTCCCGCAAGGGGGGATTTGTCCCGAAAGGACGGGAATCCCGGGCCTTCCGGACAGGATGGATGGTGATGCTGGCCTTGTTCTGCACACTCCCCCTCTCCGCCCAACAAGAAGGGAACCAAATTACCCACTTCATGTACAACACCTATTCGTACAATCCAGGGTTCGCCGGGTTCTCCAACGGGATTTGCGCCACGGCGCTCCACCGCCAGCAATGGATCGGTATCGGAAAGGGATTAGGTAGCTCGACCCAAGGCGAAGAGGGAAGCACAAGCGAAAGTACGACGACCAGTTCGGGTTCCAACAAGATAACCGCGCCCAACAGCACCATCGTCATGGCGCATATGCCCATCCGGGCCATCAAGGGAGGCATCGGTCTGGAAATCGCTTCTTTCAACGGTTCCTTGTTCCGCGACACCCACATCAAGCTGGGTTATTCTTACCATCTCCAAACCTCTTTCGGTCTTATCGGGATGGGAGTCCGGGCCCAGTTGAGGACGCTCGGGCTGAACGGAAGCTTCAACCCGAGGGATGAAGGTGACCCTGTCATCACTGATATCCAGGAAGATGAAACCGGGGTCTACGGGGATGTTTCCGTAGGTTTCTATCTTCAAGGGAATGGAGGTTATTTCGTCGGGATTGCCGCAAACAACCTCGTATCCCATAGAAGCCAGAAAATCGCATTCCAGCCTTCGCGGACTTTTGTCGTCCACGGCGGTTATACTTTTGCGGTTCCATCCCTGCCCAAAGTGGAATTCACGCCGTCTACCTATTTGGAGACCGATTTCACGACGGTGAACTGGAGCATTGCCATGACCGGGACATTCAACAAACGTTTCTGGGCAGGCTTGTCCTACCGTTTGCAAGATGCCGTCTCAATCCTGGGTGGTGTCTACATAGGGAAATTCCAACTCGGCATTTCTTACGACATAACTGCGTCTAAATTCATCCGGGCCAGCAAGATGGGGGGAGCATTCGAAGTTTTCCTCAGCTACACTTTCGGTCTGGAGGGAGACAAAGTGAATACGGAATATAAAAATGCCCGGTATTTGTAAGCCCGGATTTTAGCATAACCTTTAAAACCCTGTTTGATGAAAAAGATAGCAAATCTGCTCGATATGCGAAACCTGACAGCGATTTTGTTCGCCGGCATCCTTTTGGGGAGCTGCAGCAACTCGGGCAACGGGGAATTGGTCGGTGTTCCTGGCCGGAAGGCTCCGGATGTGCAAGTCCCCTTCGGCATGACTTACGTGCCGGGAGGCAGTTTTGTTTTCGGATCGGGCGGTTTTGACCCGACCTACCAGATGCTCAACTTCAAAACGGTCACTATCAGTGACTTTTTCATGGACGAGACGGAAATCACCAACAATGAATACCGGCAGTTCGTGGAATGGGTCAAGGAATACCATATCCGCAAGGTCTTGGCGGAGAACCAAGTAGAAGGATATTTCGTTGAACCTGAAAGCCCGGAGGAAGATGACGGGGAAATCCGGATCAACTGGAGGACCAAACTGAAAATAACGCCGGAAATGGACGAAATGCTCTCGGATTTGTATCTGCCCGAGGAAGAACGCTTCGCTCATCGTAAAGAATTTGACATCAGGAAGTTGAACTACGAATATTGGACGTTCGACTTGCATGCCGCCGCTCAGAAAAGCTGGAACGAGGATGAGGAAAGTTCCTACGACGACGGGGTGTATTACGGGGCTTTCGTGAGCCGTCCCCAATCCACCCGCTCCCGCCAGCAATACGTGCAGAAACATATCGTGAACGTCTATCCCGATACGCTGTGCTGGATTTTCGACTGGTCGTATTCCTACAACGACCCGATGACCACCGGATACTTCAGCAGCCCGATGTACGACAACTATCCCGTCGTAGGGGTTAACTGGAAACAAGCGGAAGCCTTCTGCAAATGGCGCAGCAACATGTATAACGAAGCCATGGCCGCCAAAGGTTATCCGGCAGCCCAGGAATTCCGCCTGCCGACCGAAGCCCAATGGGAATACGCGGCACGGGGTGGTCTGGATGCCAGCCCTTATCCTTGGGGCGGAAGCTATGCCCGCAACATAGACGGTTGCCTTTTGGGCAACTTCAAGCCCGGACGGGGCGACTACGGGGCCGATGGAGCCCTCTACCCCTGCATCGTGGCCCATTACGCACCCAACGACTACGGGCTTTACGACATGATGGGTAACGTGGCCGAATGGTGTATCGACGCTTACAACGAAAGCATCGCCAACAACCACGATTTCAACCCGGCTTTCACCTACGATGCAAAACCGGAAGACGGAGTAGGCCTCAAACGCAAAGTCATCCGGGGTGGTTCATTCAAGGACTTCGCAGATATCTGCAAAGTTTACTACCGCACATTCGAGTACCAAGACACATGCAAGTCTTATGTTGGTTTCCGTTGTGTCCAACCGCTCTTGTCCAGCGGTCTGCTCCAAGGAGGCAACACCTCGCATGTCTATTAAAATTTCCATTTTCCCAGACCCAATTCCTTTGTCCTTCCCCTATCGCCAAGGGAAGGACAAACTCCGGATCAAATTAAAAACACTAAAACATCATGGCTTTTAACTTTGTGAACAAACCCGGGTACAAAAGATTCATGGGAATTTTGTACGGCTGGGGAGCCTCTATCGTCATCCTCGGAGCCCTTTTCAAAATCAACCACTATCCAGGGGCGAACATCATGCTGATTCTGGGGATGGGGACTGAAGCAATCATTTTCTTCTTCTCCGCTTTCGAAAAACCGCATCCGGAATACGACTGGGACCGTGTTTATCCTGTACTGAAAAGCAAACCCGACGGTTCCCCGCTTTACGGGGAAGGTGAAGCACCCATGCCTGCCGGCCAGGATGGGAACACGGCCGGCCAGAATATTTTGACAAAAAAACTGGAAGAAATGCTGGAAAAGGCCAACGTGACACCGGAAGTTTTCGAGAAACTGGGGTCAGGCCTTGAAAAGCTGAGCCAGACAACCCAGCAGCTCAACAGCGTGACCGACATGGGAAAACGTAACCAAGAATACGCCGCTGCCTTGGGGAAGACCACGGAACACCTCAACACGCTCAACCAATTTTACACCACCCAGATCCAATCCTCGAAAACGCAAGCCGAGGCCAATGCCAAATTGCAAGAGGACATGGACAAAATCATGAAAAACTTGAGCGCATCGCTCCAAAGCTCAGAGAGATACCGGCAAGAAATCGATGCCCTTTCTTCGAAGGTGGCAGCATTGAACCAGATGTACGGGCAGATGTTGACAGCCATGCAGAACGCCGCCGCAAACCCCGGCAAACAGGCCTGAACATCCCCCGTATAACTAACTTTTGAAGTAAAAGGTTATGAGTTTACCCAAAGAAACTCCACGGCAAAAAATGATCGGGATGATGTACTTGGTACTCACCGCGATGCTGGCCCTGAACGTATCCACGGAAGTACTCAAGTCGTTCGTCACGGTCAATGAAGCCATGGAAACAACCAATAAGAATTACGCCACGAGGAATGAGGCCGTCTACGACATTTTCCAAAGGGCATACTTGGCCAATGAGTCCAAGGTTGCCGAACAATGGGAAAAAGCCCGGCAAATCAAGGCCCGGTCCAAGGAAATTTACGACTTCATCCAAGAAACCAAATACGAACTGATTGCCATCACGGAAAAAATCACCGTGGACGAGGCCAGGAACCTTAACCCCCGCGACATCAAAAGCCAAGACAATTACGACGACCCTACCCGTTACTTCATGGGCGGGGATATTGAAAAAAACGGGAAGGCATACGAATTGCATGCCAAAATCGACGAATACAGGGAATTCCTGGAAACCATGCTAGGAGACGACTCCAGCAAGGTTTCGTTGGAAGCTCTTGAAACGGATACGGAATACAAGAATCCGGATGGCCAGGTCGTAAGCTGGGAGACGTACTATTTCTACCACAGCATCATCATGGCGGACTTGACTATCCTGAACCGTTTCCAGACCTCCATCCTCAACGCCGAGTCCGATGTGGTTTCCCAGTTGTACTCTTCCGTGAGCGAGGACGACTTCAAGTTCGACACCATCTCGGCCCGGGTCGTACCGACGTCCACCAACGTCTTTGTCGGTTCGGATTTCGAAGCGGACATCTTCGTGGCCGCCTTCGACTCCAAATCCAAGATTTCCGCAACGATAAACGGACAACAATACGAAGGGGAGGGGGGCAGCATCCGTTACAAGGCTCCCACGTCCAGTACCGGGGAAAAGACGTTTGCCGGTACCATCAACGTCCCGGGGTCTTTCGGTGTGAAGAGTTACCCCTTCGAGTTCACCTACAATGTGAGCGAACCTGTAGCTACCGTTTCGGCCGATGCCATGAACGTGTTCTATGCAGGTGTTGACAATCCGGTCACGGTCATAGCGGGAGGTATCCCGGACAAGGACACGAGGGTTGAAATCACCAACGGGACATTGACCAAGAACGGTCCGGGAACGTACATCGCAAGGGTTCCCAAACCGGGTCCGATTGTGGAAATCAAAGTGTATGCCAAAGACGGGGCAAACAAAGAAAGGTTGATGGGAGTCAAGAAGTTCCGTACCAAGAGGGTACCCGACCCGGTTCCTTGCATCAACGGGCACGAGCCCGGGGAAAGGACGATTTCCAAAGGCCTGCTGACCGCAGCCGGAGGTTTGGTAGTAAAAATGAAAGACTTCGATTTCGACCTTCCCAACCTGAAGGTTGTTTCGTTCAAAGTCCAGATTTTCAGGAACCAGGAACTGACGCCCACCATGAACTCCAACGGAAACCGTTTTTCCGACGATATGCTTGACTACTTCAAGAACTGCCGGAGCGGAAACAAGGTCTTCATCACGGATATCATGGTCAGGATGCCGGAAGGGAACCGGAACGTAGGCGACATGACCCTGACCATAAAATAGCAAAACCACGGCAGGAAAGCCCGCAAAGGCTCCCTGCCGCCAACCCAAAAACTTTCATAAAATGAAACGAATCTTCTTACTCCTGTCCGTACTGCTTCCTGCCTCGTTGTTTTTCGGGGAAGCCCGGGCCCAGATATTGGAGGAGCCGCAGGTACAGGATAACTTTTATGAAAAGGTAAACACCAAAGACAAGGAACCCAGACCCTACGTCAACGTGAGGGAAGCGGATGTCTACATCAAATGGCGCGTATGGCGGACCATCGACTTCCGGATGAAAATGAACCAATACCTGTATTATCCGGTAGAAAAAACACAAGATCGCATCAGCTTGATGGACCTGATTCTGGAAGGCATGAAGGACGGAATCATCGTACCTTACGATCCTGTGTCCGACCAGTTCAACAAACCCATCACTTATGAGGAATTCCAATCCCAATATACCTCCAGGGATACCATCGAAGTGGAGAGTTTGGACAGTGCGGGCCTGATGGAACAAAGAGTCGTCGTGGAAGAATTCTCTCCCCAGGATGTCAAACTGCTCCGCCTCAAGGAGGATTGGTTCATCGACAAACAACGCGGAGTCCGGGATATCCGTATTTTGGGAATGTGCCCTGTGCTTTTGACCGAAAAAGACGGAGCCCTTATCCCCCAATCCATCTTCTGGCTCTACTATCCTTCGCTCCGGCCCCTCTTTGCCAGAACGGAATCATTCAACCGGCATAATAGCGCCATGCGCCAGTCTTACGATGATGTTTTCGCTTGGAACCGCATGTTCCAAAGCTATATCTACAAAATCGACAACTTGCAAGACAGGCAGATTTCCCAATACGCAAAAGGTGCCAACACCTTGCGCGAAGCCAACCGGATTGAAGAAATGCTGTTCGAAATCGAACACGATTTGTGGGTTTATTAGAAGCATCCTCATGTAACGCATGTTCGATTTTTTTTCCCAGAACATAGAGTATCTCAAAGGCGTAGGTCCGGCAAAAGCCCGGACCTTGGAACAGGAAGCAGGTATCCGGACTTATGGAGACCTGCTTTCTTACTTTCCGTTCCGGTACATCGACCGGGGTTGTTTCGTGCGCCTGAACCAAATCCGGGACGACCGCAATCCCGTGGCCGTCAAGGGGAAAATACTGAAAGTGGAAATAAAAGGGGCAGGCAGGGGCAAACGCCTTTCCGCCCAGTTCGGAGACGGGACCGGAACCGTGGAACTGACCTGGTTCTCGGGTCTCAAATGGATAGAACCCAAAATCAAGGTCGGTACCTATCTCAGCATTTTCGGCAAGCCCTCGGTCTTCAACCACCAGCTCCAGTTCAACCATCCGGAAATCGAAATCTTGGACCCCAAGGCTCCGGAACAATCCGGCAACGCGGGAATCCAACCGCTCTACCCCACGACCGAGGCCATGAAGCACAAAGGGCTTTCGCCGAAGGCCTTGGCCGGTATCACCCTGAACCTCTGCAAACAGGCGGAAGGAAGCATCCCGGAAATCCTACCTTCCGCCATCGTGGACCGCTTCCGCCTGCCGAACCGGGAACAGGCTTACATCCAAGTCCACCATCCGGCCAGCATGGCCCATGCCGAATGCGCTCGCATGCGGCTCAAGTTCGAGGAACTTCTCCTTCTCCAACTCAATATCCTCCGACAAAAACTGGACCGGAGCAAGACACCGGGCTTTGTCTTTTCCACCGTAGGCGGGAATTTCAACTATTTTTACCAAAACAACCTTACCTTTGAACTCACCGGCGCCCAGAAACGGGTCATCAAGGAAATCCGGGCCGACACCCGGACCGGCTTCCAAATGAACCGCTTGGTGCAAGGCGACGTAGGCAGCGGGAAAACCATCGTAGCGTTGATGTGCATGCTCATCGCCGTGGACAACGGATTCCAGACCTGCCTCATGGCTCCCACGGAAATCCTTGCCCGCCAACACTTTGCCAGTATTTCCAAATACTTGGCTTCCATGAAAGTGAAGGCTGCCCTGCTGACGGGTTCGAGCAGCAAAAAAGACAGGACCATCCTTCTCAACTTGCTGTCCGAAGGACAGTTGGACATACTTATCGGTACCCACGCCTTGTTGGAGGACACGGTCGTGTTCAAAAATCTGGGATTGGCCGTCATCGACGAACAGCACCGTTTCGGGGTCGCCCAAAGAGCCAAACTATGGCACAAAAACCACACGCCCCCGCATGTGCTGGTCATGACAGCCACCCCGATTCCGCGGACCTTGGGCATGACCCTGTACGGGGACTTGGATATTTCCATCATCGACGAGCTGCCCCCGAACCGGAAACCGGTCAAGACCCTGCACCTCACCGACAAGAACCGCCTCCAACTCTTCGCCTTCATGCGCGAGGAAATCGGCAAAGGCCGTCAAGTATATGTAGTCTACCCCCTGATCCAGGAGTCGGAAAACTTGGATTTGAAGGATTTGATGGACGGCTACGAAAGCATCAGCCGAGCTTTCCCCATGCCGCAATACCAGCTCAGCATCGTCCACGGCAAAATGAAAGCCGAAGACAAGGAATACGAGATGCAGCGGTTCAAGAAGGGTGAAACCCAAATCATGGTGGCCACCACGGTCATCGAGGTGGGCGTCGATGTGCCGAACGCCAGCGTGATTGTCATCGAGAACAGTGAGAGGTTCGGCCTGGCCCAGTTGCACCAATTGCGCGGACGGGTAGGCCGGGGAGCCGAGCAGTCCTACTGCATCCTCATGACCTCGGACAAACTGAGCAAGGATGCCCGGGAAAGGGTCGAGACCATGGTCGCCACCGAAGACGGTTTCAAGATTGCCGAAGCCGACCTCCGGCTCAGGGGGCCCGGAGACTTGCAAGGTACCCAGCAAAGCGGTGTCCTTGCCTTGAAAATCGCCGACATCGTGGAAGACGGGAACATCGTACAGGCAGCCCGCCAAACGGCCATGGACATACTTCAAGCCGACCCCGGCCTGGCAAGGCCCGAACACCAGGCCCTGGCCCGCGAAATGCAGAAAAGCGGGAAAGAAAACCTTTGGGCAAAAATAAGCTGATATGGACAGTCAGAAACTCTCGGTTTACGGCGCTCGCGCCCACAACCTCCAGAACATAGACCTTTGTCTGCCGCACGGCAAGCTCATCGTCATCACCGGCCTGAGCGGAAGCGGAAAATCCTCCATCGCCTTCGACACGATTTACGCCGAGGGGCAAAGACGGTACATGGAAACCTTTTCCTCCTACGCCCGCCAGTTCATCGGAAGCCTGGAACGCCCCGATGTGGACAAAATCGACGGTTTGAGCCCGGTCATCGCCATTGAACAGAAGACCACCAACAAGAATCCCCGTTCCACAGTCGGCACGGTGACGGAAATTTACGACTACCTCCGTCTGCTTTTCGCCCGTATCGGGGAAGCCTATTCCTACCTGAGCGGGGAGAAAATGGTCAAATATACCGAGGAAAAGGTCATTTCCCTGATCATGAATGACTACGAGGGACGGAAAATATCCATCCTCGCGCCCTTGGTCTCGGGCCGGAAAGGCCATTACCGCGAATTGTTCGAGACGGTGCGCAAACAGGGTTACCTGAAAGTGCGGGTGGACGGGGAAATCACCGACCTCAGCTTCGGCATGTACGTGGACCGGTACAAGACCCACGACATCGAATTGGTGGTGGACAAACTGAGTGTGAGCGAAAAAAGCCGCCAACGTCTGGTCCAAAGCGTCAAAGCCGCCATGAAACAAGGCAAGGGGCAGCTGGTCATCTGGGACGAAGCCACTGAAAAAGCCCGGCATTTCAGCCGGACCCTGATGTGTCCGGTAACGGGTATCTCCTACCCCGACCCCGAACCGAACACCTTTTCTTTCAACTCGCCTTACGGCGCCTGCCCCCGTTGCAATGGTCTGGGTGTCGAAATCAGCCCCGACAAGAATAAAATCATCGCCGATTCCCGGTTGAGCATTGCCGCCGGGGGATTGGCCCCTCTCCGCTCCGTCCCCCATCACGAGCGGAAGGAAAGCTTCTTGGGTGACGGTTGGATCCTATCCCAAATCGAACGGATTGGAAAACTCTACGGTTTCGACCTGCATACTCCTGTCTGTAAAATCAGCGAAGCGGGTATGGAAGCCATCCTGCACGGGGAACACCGGTCTTTCCAAGAAGAAAACAAGGTCCTGGGAATCAACCGGAAAATAGAAATCGAATTCAACGGGCTTTGCAACTACCTGCAACGCCTTTACGAGGAAGGGATGCCTAGCGCCCAAAAATGGGCCATGCAGTTCATGACCTCCAAAACCTGCTCGGAATGCCACGGAAGCCGCCTTCAAAAAATTTCCTTGCATTTCCGTATCGACGGCAAGAACATCGCCGAACTCTCGGCCATGAGCCTCGACGAACTCCATGAATGGGTCAAGGGTGTAGAACCCCGCCTCAACGAATTCCAACAAAAAATCGGACATGAAATCCTCAAGGAAATACAAAACCGTCTCGGTTTCCTCTTGGACGTAGGCATCGGCTATCTGAGCCTCGACCGGGAAGCTTCCGGGCTTTCGGGCGGTGAATCCCAACGAATCCGATTGGCGACCCAAATCGGCTCCAAGCTCGTGGGCGTACTCTACATTTTGGACGAACCCAGTATCGGGCTCCACCAAAGGGACAACCAGAAACTGATTGCCTCTCTCAAACAACTGCGAGACTTGGGCAACACGGTCATCGTGGTGGAACACGACGAGGACATGATGCGGGCAGCGGACTATATCGTGGACATGGGACCGGGCGCCGGTATCGAAGGAGGACGGGTCATGGCCCAGGGTCCCATCGAGGAATTCTTGAAACAGAAGTCCATCACGACCGACTACCTGAACGGAATCCGGCAAATCGCCCTTCCGGCCCGGCGGCGCCCGGGCAACGGGAAATTCCTTTGCCTGCAAAACGCCAGCGGCCACAACTTGAAGAACGTGGATTTCAAACTGCCGCTCAATACCTTCTCCTGCGTGACCGGGGTCTCGGGCAGCGGGAAATCCTCCCTCATCAGCCAGACCCTGAAACCCTACCTGAGCCAGGCCTTTTACCATTCACAGGCCCGACCCCTGCCTTGCGATGGTATCACGGGTATCAAGGAAATCGACAAGGTCATCGAAGTGGACCAAGCACCAATCGGCCGCAGCCCGCGTTCCAACCCGGCCACCTACGTGGGCGTTTTCGACGACATCCGCCAGCTTTTCGCATCCCTGCCCGATTCGAAAATCAGGGGATACAAAGCCGGGCGGTTCTCTTTCAACGTGAAAGGCGGACGCTGTGAAAAATGCGGGGGCGCGGGCGTGGAGACTATCGAAATGAACTTCCTGCCCGATGTCTATGTCACCTGCGAAGAATGCAACGGGAAGCGCTACAACAGGGAAACCTTGGAAATCCGCTACAAAGGCAAGTCCATCAACGATGTGCTGAACATGAGCATCGCCCAGGCGGTGGAGTTTTTCGAGAACATCCCCAACATCGTTTCCAAAATCAGGACCCTCAACGAGGTGGGCTTGGGCTATATCACCTTGGGGCAGCCCTCCACCACCCTTTCCGGAGGAGAAGCCCAGCGTATCAAATTGGCGGCGGAGCTTTCCAAACGCGATACCGGCAACACGCTCTATATCTTGGACGAACCGACCACGGGCCTGCATTTCGAGGACATACGCATCCTGTTGGACGTGCTGCAAAGGTTGGTGGATGCCGGGAACACGGTCTTGGTCATCGAACACAATCTGGACGTCATCAAATGTGCCGATTACATCGTGGACATGGGTCCGGAAGGCGGACGGGACGGCGGACGGATCGTGGTGGAAGGTACGCCCGAAGAAGTGGCCGCCTGCAAGGAAAGTTACACAGGCTATTACCTCAAGCCCTTGTTGGAAAAGAGCCGGATAGAACCAAAGAGCCGGATAGAACCGGTTCAACCGGAAAAAGAACAAACGGGTCCGGAAGAACCCGCACCCCGGAAGAAAAGCCAGTCAAAAAAAGCGCCGGAACCCTCCAGAACAAGGGCTCCCAAAACGGGTTCCCCCAAAAAAGAAAAACAAGAAACATGTCAAGCATCGAAATCATCTGCAAAAACACCGGTATCCGCAAAGAATACCCGGTAGGAACCACCTTGGCGCAAATCGCCCAGGACCAGGATGTACATTTGCAAGACGCCATCCTCGGCGCGAGGGTCAACAACAAGCTGCGGGAGTTGTCCTTTGAATTGTTCAAACCCAAGACCATCGAGTTCATCGACATACACGACCCGATGGGGTACTCTATGTACCTGCGTTCGATGATTTTCATCCTCTTCAAAGCCTGCCGGGACCTCTGGCCCGAAACGACCTTGAAAGTGGAACACACCCTTCCCATCGGTATCTACTGCGAACTGATGGGCCACCAAGGAGAACTGGACATGAACATGATCCTGCAACTCCGCCAACGGGTCCAGCAAATCATTGCCGAAGACCTGCCCATCCTCCGCAAGCAACTGCCCACTTCCGAGGCCATCGAAATCTTCAAACAGAACCGCCTCCACGAGAAGGTCTTGCTTTTCCAGACCCGGAACGAACTCTATACTTCGGTCTACACCCTGGGACAGGTGTCCAACTATTTTTACGGCTACCTGGTGCCTTCCACCGGCTATATACGTAAATTCCACATCGACCGCTATTTCGGAAACGGGCTGATTGCCGTCCGTCCCGATTTCAACGAAACCATTGGCCAGAACACCAAACAGTTCCTCAGCGAGTTGATCAAAGCAGCCTGTGAAGGAGGCTCCAAGCTCTTCAAGACCTTCCAGGAGCAAAAGGACTGGCTCGAAATCATGGGCGTTCCCTATGTGGGCAACCTCAACAAGGCAATCCAGGAGGAAGGTTCGAGCCGTTTAATCCAGATTTCCGAAGCCTTGCAGGAACGCAAAATCGCCAGCATCGCCGATGCGGTGAGCCAAAAGGAGGATTGCCGTATCGTGCTGATCAGCGGCCCGTCCTCGTCCGGGAAAACCACTTTCTGCAAACGGCTTTCCATCCAGTTGCAGGTTCTGGGCTACGACACAGCCGAAATCTCGCTCGACGACTATTTCGTGGACCGGGAAAAGACCCCCAAGGACGAAAACGGGGAATACGATTTCGAATGCCTCGAAGCCATCGACCGGGACTTCTTCAACCAGCAGCTACAACAAATCCTCAGCGTGAAAAAGGAGACCGAAATCACAATGCCCGTGTACGATTTCAAAGCCGGGAAACGCCGCATGGACAAGAAGATACGAGTTTCGCCCAACACCATCGTGATTGTGGAAGGCATCCATGGATTGAACCCCGGCCTGACCAATCTGGATTCCCGCTACACCTTCAAGATTTTCGTCTCGGCTCTGACCCATATCAGCATCGACACCCAGAATCCGGTCAGCAGCACCGACAACCGCCTGATACGCCGCATGGTACGCGACAGCAAATTCCGGGGCAACTCGGCCTTGGACACCCTGGGGCGCTGGGCCAGCGTCCGCAGGGGCGAGAACAAGAACATCTTCCCCTTCCAGGAAAATGCCGACATCATGTTCAACTCGGCCCTGCTCTTCGAACTGGGCGTGCTGAAACAGGATGCCGAAGCTTTGCTGCGGGCCATTCCCGAAAACTCGGAACATTACGGGGAAGCCCAACGTTTGCTCAAGTTCCTGTCCTATTTCCTGCCTATCGACTCCAAGGAAATCCCGCCCACTTCCATCTTGCGCGAGTTCCTCGGAGGAAGCAGCTTCCTTTACTAAGCCTTTAAGCCTCAAACCGCCCGGTAGAGCAAGAAAACTTTGTGTTACAGCCTATAATCCTGAAAAAATGAAAACCAAAAGCAGCGCGGAAGAAATTTTTGCCTATTACAAAAAGTGCAAGGCCGTCTGCACCGATACCCGCCAAATCATTCCCGGCTCCCTCTTCTTCGCCTTGAAGGGGGAAAATTTCGACGCCAATGCCTTCGCCAAGGATGCCTTGGAAAAAGGATGCGCCTATGCCGTGGTAGACGCGCCCGATTTTGAAAAGGACACGGACGAACGCATCCTGTGGGTGGACGACTGCCTGGCCTGCCTCCAAAAAGTGGCCGTCCTCTATCGCAAGGAAATGATCATCCCGGTCATCGGTATCACGGGAACCAATGGAAAGACTACGACCAAGGAACTCCTGCGTTCGGTCCTCGGGGTCCGTTACAAGGTCTTCGCTACCCAAGGCAATCTGAACAACCATATCGGGGTACCGCTGAGCCTTTTGTCCATGCCGGCCAATACCGAAATCGCCATCATCGAGATGGGGGCGAACCATCCGGGCGAAATCGCACAGCTCTGCCGGATCGCACTCCCCACCTACGGCATCATCACCAATATCGGGGAAGCCCATTTGGAAGGTTTCGGTTCGTTCGCCAATATCGTGGACACCAAACTGGCCTTGTACCGTTTCCTGGAAAGGGTCAACGGAAAAGCCTTCGTCAATGCCTCCGACTCCCTGCTGATGAGCCATTCGGGCGATTTGGAACGTTTCTGCTACGGTCCCCAGGATAACATCTTCTTGCAGCTCCTGCCCCTGGACGACAACCGGGTCTTCCTCTCCTGTTGCCTGCACGGTCCCAGTTCGGCTCCCAACCTGACAGAGATAAAAACCAACTTGATTGGAAGTTACAATTGGGCCAACGTGGCGGCGGCGGCCTGTGCGGGTCGTTATTTCGGCCTCAACGACAAGGAAATACAGGAAGGCATCACGGCCTACGCCCCTGCCAACCTGCGTTCCCAATGCCTCCAATGCGGCAACAACCTGGTCATTGCCGACAGTTACAACGCCAATCCGGCCAGTATGAAGGCGGCTCTGGAGAATTTCGGGAAACTGCATGCCCAGAACCCCAAGATAGCCATCCTGGGCGATATGCTGGAATTGGGCAAAGCCGCCAAGGACGAACACCAGAAAGTCCTCGACTTGCTGCAAAAGAACAAAATCAGCGAGGCGTTTTTGGTCGGCGGCAATTTTGCCAAACTGGCCAAGACTTCCGGCTTCCAACACTTTGCCGATACCAAGGAATTGCTGGATTTCTTAACCAAGAACCCGGTCGAACACCATTGCATCCTCGTCAAAGGTTCGCACGGCATCCATCTGGAAAAAGTTGTCGACTTCTTCCAAAATAGCAGTACTTTTGCAAAATGACCGCGTTCCACGCCCTTTCCTGCCGCTTTCCAATGCCTACCGGAAGGGCGGACTAACTGAAAGAAACATGAAGATGACGCAAAGACTTTCCTTTCTCCCGCTCTTGGCTGCTTTGGTCTTAGGCAGCGCCTGCCAGGACACTCAACAACATTACGACGCCAGCGGTACCTTGGAAGCCACGACCCTGACCCTCTCTGCCCAAAACAACGGGAGCATTCTCTCCTTCGATGCCGAAGAGGGGCAACGCATAGACTCCAACCAAGTTTTCGGATGGCTCGACACCGCCCAGCTCTCCTTGCAAAAGGAGCTGATTGAAGCCGGGCTTCCTGCCAACCGCCGCCATGCCGACCCTCGTTACACGGCCCAGGAAATCCAATTGGCCCAAGTGGAAGACATGCTGGAGAAATGCAGGATTTCCAGTCCGGTCCAAGGTATCGTCATCGAGAAATACGCCCAGCGGGGTGAACAAGCCTATGCGGGTCGCCCGCTGCTGAAAATCGCCGACATCGACAACATGTACCTCAAAGCCTACGTGACCGCCACCCAGTTGGCTTCGCTCCAGTTGGGACAGGAGGTGAAGGTTTTCTCCCGCCGCGATGGCAAGGACGTGGAATATCCGGGCCGCATCAGCCATATCTCGGACCAAGCCGAGTTCACGCCCAAGTCGATTCAGACCCAAGACGAACGGGACAACTTGGTCTATGCGGTCAAAATCAGGGTCAAGAACGACGGCTACCTGAAAATGGGCATGTACGCCAACGTCAATTTCTGAACTTTCTGAATCGGGAAGCATCGCCATGGACAACTCGGTCATCGTTTCGGACATCGGGAAATGTTTCGGGCACGGGAACCACAAGGTCCGCGCCCTGGACGGGGTTTCCCTGCAAGTGAAGCGGGGGGAACTCTTCGGCCTGATTGGTCCCGACGGGGCTGGGAAGACCACCCTGTTCCGGATTGTGGCCTCGCTGATGTTGCCCGACTGCGGCCATGCCGAGGTAGAGGGCTTCGATACCGTGGCGCAATACCGCGAAATCCGGAAAATCATCGGCTACATGCCGGGGCGGTTCTCGCTCTACCAGGATTTGAGCGTGGAGGAAAACCTCAAATTCTTTGCCACGCTTTTCGGAAGCGACATCAAGAAAAGTTATCCGGGCATCCAGCCCATTTACCGATACCTCGAACCTTTCAAGAAACGCAAGGCTGGCAAGCTTTCGGGCGGGATGAAGCAGAAACTGGCGCTTTGCTGCGCCCTTATCCACGACCCCAAGGTCCTGCTCCTGGACGAACCCACGACGGGGGTCGATCCGGTTTCGCGCAAGGAATTCTGGGAAATGCTGGGCTTGCTGCAAGACAAGGGCATCACCGTGATTGCTTCCACGCCTTACATGAACGAAGCCATGCGCTGCCACCGGGTCTGCCTGCTCCAAAACGGGAAAGTGGTGGGTTGCGACAGTCCCGAGAACATCCGCCGGGCCTTCCCGTTCAAAGTCTTGTCGGTGAAGAGCGCCGAAATGTTCCGTCTCCTGGAAGAACTGCGCCGCTATCCGGGCTGCCATGCCTGTTACCCGTTCGGGGCCTACCACCATTTTTATTGCAAACAAGGTTCGGTCCAAGCCGACACCCTGCAACAATTCTTGGAAAACCAAGGTTATACGGATATAAAAATCAAGGAAAGCGAACCGACGATAGAGGACTGTTTCATGGACCTGATGAGCCAAGGAGGGAAAGATGGGAATTAGGGAACGCCTTTTGCGCGAACGCAAAGCCATACAATCGCTTCAAGACGGTTATGTCATCAAAGTGAAGGACTTGACCAAGAAATTCGGGGACTTCACGGCGGTGGACCATATCAGTTTCGAGGTCAGGAAAGGGGAAATCTTCGGTTTCCTCGGAGCCAACGGGGCCGGGAAGACCACGGCAATCCGCATGCTCTGCGGCTTGCACCGTCCCACTTCGGGCAGCGGCATGGTGGCAGGATTCGACATTGCCACGCAACAAGAGGACATCAAGCGGCACATCGGCTACATGAGCCAGAAATTTTCGCTTTACAACGACTTGAAAGTCTGGGAGAACATCCGTCTTTTCGCCGGGATTTACGGGGTGAACGAGAACCTGATTGCCAAGAAGACCGATATCCTGTTGAGCCGTTTGGGCTTCATGGCCGAAAAGAACACCTTGGTAGGCGAGCTGCCCTTGGGTTGGAAGCAGAAGCTGGCGTTTTCGGTGGCCATTTTCCATGAACCGGAAATCGTGTTCCTCGACGAACCGACCGGCGGGGTGGACCCGCTCACGCGGCGGCAATTCTGGGAACTGATTTACGAGGCGGTGAGCCGGGGTATCACGGTGTTCGTGACCACGCACTACATGGACGAAGCCGAGTACTGCAACCGGGTCAGCATGATGGTGGACGGACGCATCGAGATGCTCGACACGCCCAAGAACCTGAGGACCCATTTCGGGGTGGAGAGCATGGAAGAAGTGTTCACCCTCGTGGCCCAGAACGCGACCCGGAAAGAGGATTAAAAAGAACAAGACGGTATTGCCGCCATGCAAAATATACGAGGACGGGCCCTATGAAACAATTTTTCGCTTTTGTGGAAAAGGAATTCTACCACATCTTCCGGGACAAGGCTACCATGCTGATTATCCTGTTGATGCCGGTGGTGCAAGTCCTTATTTTCGGTTTCGCGATCACGACCGACATCCAGAACACCGAAATCGCCGTGCTGGACCAATGCAACACGCCGGAAAGCCGCACTTTGGTGGCCAAGATGGATGCCGGTTCCTATTTCCAGGTCTCGGGATACTTGGATTCGCCCGAGCAAATCGACGAAGTTTTCAAAAAGGGGAAAATCAAGATGGCCGTGGTCATTCCGCCCGGGTTCAGCCGGGACTTGACCGAAGGGGAAACGGCCCAAGTCCAATTGGTGACCGATGCCACGAACCCCAACGAGGCCAGCATCATCACCGGATACCTGCAAAACATCATCGGGGCTTTCGCCATGGAACTGAAGCCCGAAAACCCGCCCCTGCCTATGGTGAACGTGGAAACCCGCATGCTGTATAATCCGCAGCTCAAAAGTGCTTACACTTTCGTGCCGGGGGTCATCGGCTTGGTCCTGATGCTGATTTGCACCCTCATGACCTCGGTTTCGATTGTGCGGGAACGCGAACACGGCACCATGGAAGCTCTGTTGGTAGCGCCGTCCAAACCTATCTACATCATTTTCGCGAAGACGGTCCCCTACTTCTGTATTTCCATTTTCAACCTTTTGGTTATCATACTCTTGTCGATTTTCGCCTTTGACGTGCCTATCCGGGGAAGCTTCCTGATGTTTTTCCTGGCGAGCATCACCTATATTTTCACCTCCCTTTGCCTCGGGATTTTCATTTCCACCGTTTCCAAGACCCAACAGATTGCCATGATTATCTCCTTGATGGGCTTGATGTTACCAACGGTCTTGCTTTCGGGGCTGATGTTCCCGATTGAAAGCATGCCTGCCCTGCTGCAAGGCTTGTCGTACCTGCTACCGGCCCGCTGGTTCATCGACATGGGGCGTGTCATCATGATCAAAGGCTTGGGATTCAGCTATATTTGGATGCAATGGACCATTTTGATGGGCATGGCGGCTGTCTTCCTGGCTTTGAGCGTGCGGGGCTTCAAAGTGAGGTTGACATAAGGGGCGAACGCGGACGGAATCCGGTTCGACCCGAAAACCGGCTGTACGGGAACTCGGCTTGGAACTCGAAAACCGGTTGACATCCGAGACAGGCTCGCAGCCGGAACCGGATTCGAACCCGGAAAGGAAACGGAACCGGTTCGCCAAAAAGGGCACTAAACGAGCGTTTAAAAAGCGGCATTAAAGTTTTGTAAAAATCATGCGGAGAAACAAGGTTTTGAAATATTTGCTCGAAAAAGAGTTCAAGCAGACGCTGCGCAACCCCATCATGTTGCCGCTCATCATCGCCTTGCCGCTTATCCAATTGATTCTTTTGCCGTATGCAGCCACGTATGAAATCCGAAACATAAAACTCGTGCTTATCGACCACGACCACAGCCAGATGTCGCGTTCCTTGGCACAGAAAACGGCTTCGTCCGAATACTTTGAAATAGCGTTCCAGGCTAAAACCTACCCGGAAGCCTTGGAACATATCGAACAAGGGGAAGCCGATATGATTCTGGAAATCCCGGATCAATTTGAAAAGAAACTGAACAGCGGCCAGGCCGTGCAAGTTTTTGTGGCCGCCGATGCCGTGGATGGGACCAAAGCCAGTATCGGCTCCAACTACATCAATGGTATCATCCAGGAATTCAGCATGCAAGAGGTGGCTGCCTCGAATCTGAGCGCCCCCATCTCGGTAACGCGGCAAGCCTTGCCCGCCCGTATCGAGCCCATGCCGGTCTTCCGCTTCAACCCCGATCTGGATTACAAGACCTACATGGTCCCGGGTATCTTGGCATTGCTCCTGACCTTGGTCGGAGGCATTTTGGCGGCGCTGAACATTTCGAGCGAACGCGAATTAGGCACCTTGGAGCAAATCAACGTGAGTCCGGTCCGCAAATGGGACTATCTTTTGGGGAAATTGATTCCATTTTGGATCATGGGCCTGATTATCATCTGTTTCGGTTTAGGAATCGCCTATATCCTGTACGACATCGTTCCCAAAGGAAGCTTTTGGACCTTGCTCGTGTTCGCGATGATTTACAACATCGGCTTCACCGGTTTCGGGCTTTTCATTTCCTCGGTTTCCAAAAGCCAACAGCAGGCCATGTTCATCGCGTTCTTTTTCTTGCTGATTTTCTTCTTAATGGGGGGGCTTTTCACGCCGGTAAGCAGCATGCCGCGCTGGGCGCAATACATCACCTATCTCAACCCGACTTCCTATTTGATTGATGCCATGCGCTTGATTATCATCAAGGGTAGCAACTTTTCCCATCTTTGGCCCCAGTTCTGGGCCACGGTCGGCTTTGCCGTCATTTTCAACCTCTTGGCATTGTTGACATTCCGTAAGACGAGTAAATAATTTCGGGAAGCGGGACGGGCTGGCAGCCGGACGGAGCGGTCAGGCTTGGGCGAACCGTCTTGGGAAACGTATAAACCCCGGAAAGGAGGTACCCAAGCGGTGGATACGGTCAGGAAATGGTCGCGAACCATAGGGTTTACCCGGAATGCAGAAAGAACTATCCAAACAACAGGCGCTGTCACAGACGGGGACAAAACAGTCTTGGTATCAGAATAGTATCGCAAAAAATTGAAATCCCAATATTGGTTTTCAACAAGGGGTGACCCGAAAAATTGCCTTGGATTCAAAATGAAATCCCGGAAAGAAACTTCGCACTGATGATGCAAAGCTTCTCCCCGGGATTGCAAACCTTTCTTGAAGAGAGCGATGTGTCATAAAAGACACTTTGGCTGTACTTTGCAGAGCTTAAACCCGCCCGATAGTGTCCGCTGTACTGGTTCACACTATTTGCGAAACGCGAACCCAGCACCGTGGCTCAAGCATGCTGACAAGCACATAGCGAGGGTGACCCAAAAGATGATTTTTCGACAAAGAATCCTCGATAGACCACATTCTAACGCGAATTCTCTTTTGGAAAGCTGACTTTTGGATCACCCTCCTTCCTGAATTTATTGGTTTTCCGGATAGGTAATGTCGAAACGTTCGGAAGCCAGAACTTCCCCGTCATCTTCCCGAACTACCTGGTACGTGATATACCCCTGCACGCTCGATACGCCCGAGGCCATATAACGGGAGTACAAACCGGAGAGGTTGAAGGCAGCCACATCTTCGCGGAATTCCCGGACGGCTTCGTCATCATTCTGCTGACGGGCCTTGTCTTTCGTTACCGCATCGTTGTCGATGGTTTCCGGGTCGCCCCAATCCAATTGACGGGTGCAATATTCATAGGTAACAGCCGCGAAACCACCATCTTCGGTCAAGTTGGTAACATCCAAATCATAGGTGTACAAAGTGCTCACTTCTTTTTCGCAAGAAGAGAATACAAACAAGCCAGCAAGGGCCACAACCAGTGCAAAAATTTTCGTTTTCATTTCCTTCTATGTTTTAATTGACAATGCAAAGATGGCATCACGATTCTTTAGTAAATTCAAAATCGCTTAAACCCAAATCGGTCATTAGACACGCCGAGTCCGTTTCTGATTGGGAAAATGAGGCATTCGGGCATCTTGCCCGCTTCTGTCCGCATCCTGTTTCTCGCTACGCCTCGACGTAGCCCGCTACGCCTTCGGCTAGGCGAGAAGCATGCTGCATGACATAAGCGAGCAATCTGCCCGAAGCCTAATGACCGATTTGGGTTAAAAAAGCAAGCGATCCTCTTCCCCATTCAAGGCCTGGAGGTGGCGAGCCAGGACAAACAGATAGTCCGAAAGACGATTGATATATGTACGAGCCAAGTTTTCTCGTTCCGATTCGGCGGCGGGAATTCCCTTGAATCCGTCCATGACACGTTCCACCCTGCGGCAGACCGTCCTTGCCAAATGGGCTTGGGCCGCTGCCAGACACCCACCGGGCAAAATAAAGTTTTTCAAGGGTGGCAAAAGCGCTTGCATCCGGTCGATTTCCAACTCCAATACCCGGACATCCGCCTCAACGAGGAAATCGAGGGAAAACTCCTTTCCTGATTCAAAATCAAAGGAGTAAAATCCTCCTATCCGAAACAGCCTGACTTGGATGGAACGCAAAAATTCCTGATCATCATCTGTCAAATCCGTCGCCTGCGCTGCCAACACCCCTATCGAGGCATTCAACTCGTCTATCTGCCCGTAAACCTCCACCTGCGGGCTAGACTTCTCCACCCGCCTTCCCCCTATCAAAGAAGTCGTCCCCTTATCTCCTGTCTTGGTATATATCTTCATCTTTTTCCATTTATAGATAACTGACAATCAAAAAACATCTTAACCTTAAATCCATTCCCACCTGCGCGCAGACATCGGGACAAAACCGCGTTTGCCGGAAAAGCATTCCCCACCATATCGTTCCTCACATTCGAAGTTCTTACGGACACACCAGAGAACAGCCCAAACTCAACCGGCAAACGCTTGGTTCCTCCCCGAAGGGGAACCGACCTTGGCAAAAAAGGCGATTCAGACAGACCCTTGGCGCGGAAAACCAACGGCCAAACCGCGTTTGCCGGAAAGCCGTGGTCATCCATACCGTCCCACACCTCCGAAGTCCTTACGGACACGCCAGAGAACAGCCCAAACTCAACCGGCAAACGCTTGATTCATCTCCGAAGGGGACCGACCTTGGCAAAAAAGGCGATTCAGACAGGGGGATTGGAAACAAAAAGCCGATGACAAAACCGCGTTTGCCGGAAAGCCGTTGTCCTCCACACCGTCCCGCACCTCCGAAGTTCTTACGGACACGCCAGAGAACAACCCGAACCCAACCGGCAAACGCTTGGTTCTAAGCCCTTTTCTTTTTTCTTTTGTCAACTTTTCTTTTTTCCTTTTGGGCTTTCAAAAGAAAAAAGAAAAGTTACTAAAACAACTCCTTCCACCACGTTCCATCCCCCTTCAAATACATCTCGAACCACGCCAGAATCGTCTTTTCCCAGTCCACACGCTTGGCGTAGTCCACAATCCCATGGTCCTCGCCGGCCACCGTCACCATTTCCACCGGACGGCCCAACAAACGCAAAGCCTTGTACATCTGGTAGCTTTCCCCGATAGGAACATTCACGTCGGCAGTCCCGTGCAAAAGCAACAAAGGCGTATGGATTTTATCGGCATGGAACAAGGGACTTTGTTCCACGAAAATGTCCTTGCGGTTCCAAGGGAAAGAAAACGCATTGGCCGTCGCCCCATAAAGATAGCCCCAATAACCCTCACCCCAATAGGAAGTGAGCGCACTGATACCCGCATGGGAAATCGCCGCCGCGAACATATCGGTCCGAGTCTGCAACAACTGGGTCATGAAGCCCCCGTAGGAAGCCCCGATGCAACCTAAACGGGCAGTATCCACAAAAGGATGCGAGGCGCAGAACTGTTTCGTACCCGAAATGATTTCATCCGCCACGATCTTTCCCCAATCGTTCACATGCTTGGCCGCGAACTCCCGACCATAGCCGATGGCTCCCGAAGGTTGCAAAACCAAAACCACGTAACCTGCCGAAGCCCAGACACTTTTGGGATAACGTACCGCAATGGCCTTGGGCGTAGGCGTGGTTCCCCCGTAATAATACACGATGCAAGGATATTTCCGGCTCGAATCGAAATCGGGCGGCAAATAATACGTGGCCTCGATGCTGTCGCCCGAAGCATTCAGGAATGCCCAATCATGGTTGCTACCCAAAGACACCCGTTCCATTTCCTCCTGCTGAGGATAAGCCACACAGAAAGTGTTCTTGGCCGCCTTTGCCGAAGCGAACTCGTTCTTGGCCGCGTTCCCCTTGACCAGATAAGCCCGCGAAGGCTTGTCAACACTGCTGCCCACATATAACAGGGCATTGCCGCAAACATCCATGCCGTTCACCACCTGCACCTGCGCCGGAATCCGCACGAAACGGTTGTCCGCAAGCCGGTAAGCGAACAGGTTCACCTCATCCCGGTCATCAGCATAAAAATAAATGTATTGACCCGAAGCATCCCACTCCGCACGTTGGAAAGAAGGATTGAAATCCCCCGAAATCAAGCGGGCTTCCTTGCTTTCGATATCAAAAAGGAAAGCATTCATATCGAAATCGTTGGGAATGAAGCAATCCTGGCAAGGCACGGAAACGCCGGGCTGGAAAGGATCGGCGAAAGTCTGCTCCGAACCCAAGACCAGCAACTGGCTCGCATCCGGGCTGAACGAAGCCCTGCCCGCAAAATAGGTCTGGTACAGCTCTTCCGTCCGGAAGGTCTCCAAGTCCATGCGATACACTTTCTGGAGCGTGTACATCCGCATCGTATCGGCATCGTCCGTGGTGGCAAACAAAAGATAACGCCCGTCAGAGGAAATATCCATCAAGTCCGTGGAGTTGAACCCATAGGTGAGCGGAACCCGTGTTCCAGAACTCAAATCCAACATTCCCAAGGAAGTACGAGTCCGATAATAGGACCAATGGTCCATGGGGTCAATCATTTTCTTCAAACCGTTTGCCGTGGTCTGTTCACCCTCGGTAATCTCATTGAGAATCAAGTAACGCCCTTGGGGGTCCCAAGCAAAGCCCGACAAGTTTTCCTTGCTCTCGTACACCAAGGAAGCCGGTCCGCCTATTTCCCCGGCATAAATCCGCCAATAGGAACCTTCCCGCTTCATGTAGGCATATTTGTCCACGCCATCGGCAAACGAAAGCCCCGACACGCCGCGCAATTCCTGCACCGGCTCCGGATAGGTTCCCTCCCGGACATCCGCGCTACGGTAAATCCGGTGTACCGACTCGTATTTCCCTTTTTCCGGGTCGGGTTGGGTGAAAGTCAGCTTGAAATACTTCCCGCTGGCCGACAAACGGGGAGAGGCCAACACAGTCCCGTCCAAATAATGGTGCAACCCGTAATACTCTTCGATGCCGGTGCCCAAAGCCAAATCGGCATCGGTCTTGAACTGCAAATCGAAAGTGCTGCCTTGGGTTTCAGGCGTGTACAAAGCCTTGAGGACGAACACATGGTAACCCGGTTCCAGTTTCAGGACCGCCTTGTGGGGAGCTGGCACGGTGGTATCCTGCGCCTGCATCTGGCTCATGATTTTCTTCCCGTCCATGTAGAGTTCAAAAGCCGGGGCGAAAGCCAATTCCACCGAGGCCTTGTTGTAGACCGGTGTCCGCAAGGCAAACGAAAGCAACCCCCAAGCGTTCCGATTGGTATCGGTGGCGAAATCACAGTCCAAAACCGTTTCCTTACCGGTTTCTTTCCAAGTATATTCCTTGCCCTGCCATTCCAACTTGTCGCCTGCGTCCACACGCCAGAACGGGTCCAACTCCCGCTCAAAGAACGGATAGCCAAACAAAACCTCGTTGCCGAACGCCTTGCCGTCTATCGTCTCCGTGTTCCGGAACGCGGGCAAGCCGAAAGACAAGGGGCCGATTTGCAAATATTGCTCCAAGCGGTATTCCTTTTGCGTTGCCGGAACTTCGGACGCTTCCGTTACCGCCAATGTCCCCGCCTGCAAGCTTGCAGACGGCGTCACGGCCATGCTGCCTGCCAAAACCAAGGCCAGGCAGAATCCTTTTTTGCTTAATTTCATTCTTTTCTTTTTTATGTTAGAAGCCATTGGAAGGCGGTATTGGCGCTTCCCAATGGCTTTCCTCCTGTCCGCCGAAAGGACAAACAACTTTTCCCTATTCCCTTTACTCCTGCGGCAACACCACCGGAAAATCATAATCAAAGCGCATGATTTTCATCGGTTCCATCACATGGCTCAAGAAATCGCGGTAGGCATCGGTCACATTGAAAGTGTTCTTGTCGTAATAAACATCCGGGAGAGGGATGTTTCCGATGGAACCCATGTCAATCGAGGATGTGTTGAATTCTTCCAGTTCATCATAATGAACCACCTTGTTCAAGACCGGCATCTGGCCGTAGGCCTGACGGAGCAGCAAGTCCACTACCTTGTCGGCCAAGGTCGAGGTAAGACGGCGGTCGTACTCGCGGCATTCCCCCGAACGGGCAAAATAACCGCTAATCTGGGCGCGGGCATCCAAGCCCAACTTGCGGGAAATCTCATTGGCGACCACCCCGCTCACACCACCGAAACGGGCATGCCCGTACTCGTCCTTTTCCGAGCTGGCATACACCACGTCCACCTTCCCGGTCTCATCGTCATACCAACGGATTCCTTCCGAAACGGCAATCACCAAGCAACGTTTGCGATTGCGCATATAGAGTTCCTTGACCCTTTCAAAGAAGAATTCCTTGCGTTCCGCCGTCATCGGGCATTCGGGAATCAAAATCATGTCGGCGCCCCCGTGTGTGGCCGTGGCGGTCAACCAACCGGCATCACGCCCCATCACTTCCAAGACCATGACGCGGTTATGCGATTCGGTCGTGGTCCGCAACATATTGGTCAAACGGGCTACCGTACGGGCCGCCGAGGGGAAGCCCGGGCAAATGACCGCTTCAATGTCCTTACCCTCGTAACGATGCATCGTCCGGGTCCGCAAATCGTTGTCTATCGTTTTCGGGAAACCGATAACCGGAATACCTTGGGTTTCATACAATTTCTTGGCGGCGCCATTGGTGTCGTCCCCCCCGATGGTCACCAAGACATCAATCTTATAGCGTTCCAGGTTCCGCAAAATCTGTTGGACCCGGTCTTCCCCTTCCTTAGGCGAAAAGGGGTTGGTCCGGCTCGAACTCAAAGCCGTCCCGCCATACAGCCCATTATAAGGCTGGCAGGTCAAATCCACCACTTGACCGTCGCCCAATAGCCCTTTCCAGCCCTGCCGGATACCATAGACCTTGTAACCGAGAATCGAAGCCCGGTTCCTGACACTTTCAATACTGGAGTTGATGGCTGGCGTGTCCCCGCCGCCCGACAAGATAGCCAATGTCTTGCCATAAAAGAGTTTATGATCCAATCCCATGATATGATGTTTTATATGTTTTACAGATATTTTCCTCGAACCCGAAGCGGAAGATCCGCCCAACGAGCCGGCACAACGGTTCCGGGTGGAGCAAAAGGCGCTTTCTGTTCGAGATTTGCCCGGAAGAAGAGCCACCACCGAGCCGCCACAAGGTCTCCGGGAGCGTCTCCGGTGGTTTCTACTACCATTCCACCGATTCCAGGTATGCCGTCACGAAAGCCGTTGTAGTCTGCGGTGCCTCGTACATGCCCATGTGCCCTATCGGTAACATCAGCACATGCGAGGATTGCGGCATCAAGGCCTGCACCGCCAGCTGGCTCAGGTTCGCCCGGACATCCCGTTTGCCGATGATAAAGAGGAAAGGTACCGGCAATTCGTAAATCCCCAAACGGCTTTGGCGGTCCATCATGCCGCGCTGGGCCGCCGCAATGGCTTCCGGCTTCATTCCTTTGGCAGAAGCCTCCAAGGCTTGGAGGGCTTCCGGATACTTGACCGCGGTCCCGGGTGCGAACAAATCGGCCATCGAGTCCCCGATGAAATAGGTCTTCCCGGCTTCGAGCAAGGTTATCATCCTTTGGCGGTTTTCCCTAGCCTCCGGGGTATCGGCCTGGGCCGTGGAGTGGAACAGGCCCAATCCCGACACATATTCGGGATAAGCCTGGGCGAACTCGCAAGCCACGTAGCCTCCCATCGAATGCCCGATGACCACCGCTTTCTTGATTCCTTCGGCATCGAACACGGCTTTGACCAAATCGGCTTGCAAGACCATGCTATGCACAGGGCCGAAACTGTCCGTTTTCCCGTGACCTGCCAAATCGATGCAAATCACGCAATAACCTTGCTGGCAAAGATGGCGGGAAAGCGGCTCCCAAACAAAACAGGCTTCCATGAAGCCGTGCAACAGGACCACCGGCTTCAAATCGCCCCGGTGCAAGCAGTCTACCGAATAGTGTATGGTACGGTCGTTTTGGTCAACGATATACTTGTCTGTCATGATTTTAAATTTATCGGGAAGCGAACCGGCAACAGATTTTCATGCCCAGCCTCAACACAACACACCGGTCTCCCCTTCCCGTTTGAGCCCTCAAAGATAGCGAAAGGTGAGTGCAGAGACAAATGGAAACGCAGTTTCCAATTTGGCTATGCCGAACCGCATCCTATCTTCGCTGCGAAGCAGCAACGATAGCCAAAGTCGAGGGCAGAGACAAACCCCCGATTAAGCCGAGCGCCATGGCAAGCGGTTTTCCTCGCTTGCATATGGCCGAGGTAAAGCAGGTCCGGCGAAGCCACCCGAACGAAGTCCGGGTTCAATACAAACATCCGAAAAGCCACAAAGGTATCCTGTTGCCATTCCCGATTTCCACGTTGTCAATGGCGAGATAACTATCGGGAAGGTCGGCAATCTGGTCAAAGGTCTTTTGCGCCCCCCCCACTTCGAAAAGGTACCTCCCATTGGCAAGAAAGTCGCCTTGCTTAGGCATCAACAAGCTCGCCACTGCCCCGACCTGGTTGGCAAAAAAAGTTTCACGCCGTGTCCCCGTGGATACTTTGCTCCCAAGGGCGTTCATCAAATTCGTATTGTCAAGGTAAATTTTCTTCGGTCCCGTCAAATGTTTGTAGTCCTTTTCCTTATCTGTCAACAGATTCAACAAGGCAGCCCTATCCAGCCAATAAAGCATCTTCAATGTCTGGTCCCGGGTCGACTCCAAACTGGCAGAAAGCTTGTTTATATTCGGTTCCAAAGGGACATTTTCCGCCACCACCATCAACAGTTTCTTGATTTTCTGACGTGTAGCATAGGTTATCGTCTCCTCTACGGCTGGGATGTCGCTATCCATGACCAATTGTGCAACCTCAGCGATACGCATCAAATAATCCTTTCCTGCTTCCTTATAGTAAGGATAATAACCCCCGTCAAGGTACTTCTCGAAATATTTCAACACCTTTATCCGGGAAACCACATCCATGGCATAATTCGTATGCTTCCGGAACACATCTTCCAACGTCAACGGGGGCAATTCGAGGATTCCTTCGTATTCGAGATACTCCCGGAAAGACAAACCGTGCAACGTATGCAAAGATTGGCGACGGGAAAGGTCTCCCTTTGAATTGTCAATCGCCAACATCACGGAACCCGTGTAGACGATACTCAAACCGGGATAATTGTCATATATGTTTTTGATGAAGGTACTCCAGTTGCCATATTTGTGAACCTCATCAAAAAAGATGTGCATTACACCATGCGTGTAAAGGAATTCCACAAGGTCTTCAGCACGGTGGTTCTGAAACCAGAGGTTATCGAGCGAAACATAGAAAGCATCGTCTATGTTCTCAAAGGTTTCTTTGATATGTTGCAGTAACAGCGTCGTCTTTCCGACCCCCCGGGCTCCTTTGATGCCCAAAAGCCGCACCCCCCAGTCTATTTGCCCATGCAAATACCTTTTGAACCTCAAATCCGTAGCTGCCAGCCTCCTATGATATGTATTCAATAAAGGTTGAATATCCGTGTAATCCATAATACTCAAACTGTTTCATCCAGATTGCGAATATACAAAAACACTTTTGCAAAAGCGACTTTTTACAGAAAAAACACTTTTCCAAAAGCGACTCTTTGCATCAAGGCCTCCACCATAATTCTACACTTTTCCATGAAAAATCGCTTCCAAATCCTACACTTTTTCAAAAATCCGCTTTGAACGCCCAAACTCCATGCACCGAAGGATATATTCCCTTTGTTGCGGAGGAATCCGGTTATCGGAATCCAAAGACTTGAACCAGCGGACGAAACCGGGAGAAGTGTATCGGAAATATTCTTCCAAGGAACGTATCTCCGCCAAGAAAAAGTTATAAGGCGACACCCGTAAGGGCGCGACAAAAACGGAATCCCCGTGGAAGAACCAGCCCCCCTCCGTTTCCACGACCATCACCTGCCGGACCGTCCCGTCCGGTAAAGTAACCCGGTTCGAACTGGCTTGCCATAGCCAAGGGACTGCTTCCTGTTTTCTGCCAAAGCTTTCCGTCCCGGCATTATTTTCCTCCGAGGAATCGGCATAAAAGACCAACACCGGGCTGAAAAGGAACTTCGGCTGATATTGTGCCTTTTGCCAATGAATATTGGCAGAAGCATAGGCCAAGAAAGAAAAGCCGGACTTGTATTTTTGCAAGGAATCCTCAAACCGGAGTACTTCGGAAAGCTTCGGGATTTTAGACCAAACATGGAATTCCCTCGGAATCCCCTTGGCATCTTCAGGAAGCGGTTCAGGCAAAACCACCTTGACATCGTTCCAACAAGAAAGAAAACTTTCTTCGCTCAAATAAGGCAAGGTATCGGACACAGGGGAATGTCTTCTCTGCCAAGGCTGTAGGTATCATAACCTGCTTAACTGTCGTGCTGATAGATAATACATCTTCTAAAACGCTTGTTACCGTTGCTTCTGCCATAGATTCAAGCAAGGAACGAGCTCCAACTTCCAGCTTCACCTCTGAAGGTAAATAAGATAAGTCTTCATCGAAAAGCGACTTATAGCGAACGTGTACCACTCTTGGCTCCGGGTATGTCTCATCACCTTCACCGTCAGAATCTGCTTCTATTTGAAGCCATTTTTCCATGCTTGCTTCTGAAACAACCTCTTGCAATAAATGGCAAAATTCATCACGTACAAAAATGGACGAAGCCTTACGTAGCCGCTTGATTTGCTTTTTCGTCAAGTCTCCCTCAAATCCCCAAATGGAAGGGTCAATAGACAAGTCTATGTCTTCGGAGAATCGGCGTATCACTTTCCACACTTCGCTAAGCGATGTACCTCCTTTGAATACAAGACGGTTTGCTATGGGTAATGAAAACACTGTTTGTAGAACCACAGTTACCCATAAATCCTTTTCTACGGCTTGTACCGGCAAACCTGTCTTATTGGCAACTTGGGTAAGCACCATTTGCTGTTGCTCCTTGGATAGTTGGAAATAATTATTCATACGCTTGTCTTATGAAGGTCCTTATCCATGCGGGCATCAGTACTTCGTCTGCCAGCACATTCTCTTTTTGCTCTTTTTGAAGCACATTCCTAATTTGCTTGGCTATATCGTCCGTTACATTATCTTTCCCTATTTCTTTCAAAGCAAACGTAACAAGCATTGCAAGAGGGTTTGTAAATGAGAGATTTTTGGGAGTCGTATATTTGAATTGTATAGAGCGACCATTTCCAAGGCTTACCTTACGTGGTGCACCGTCAGTCAGATAAACTATATTCATGGGTACTTGGGTAGATATGCCCAATTTGTTCAGGGCATAAATGCCAGTCGGCACAATACGTGCCTTATCCCTACGGGCTATTGTCTCGGCAATTTGTTCGATGGATGGCATTAATATGCCCAGTCCTAAGACTGTATCAATCTCAGGATATGAATATATCCCCCTTGCAAGACGGAAGATGTCTCCTTTTGCAGTCAGTCGTTCAAGGCTTTTGCCCACAGCCTTCACTCCACCGTATGATGTAAAATCAGAAGGAAAGAAGATACTTCCTCTTCCCTTATTTTTAATCGCTGTAAAAATACTGTCTTCTATACTTGCCATCACATTACATTTGTCGCAAAATTATAAATTATTTGCGACATCCCTAGAATTTGTGCAAAATATGAGGCTTTATTTGGCAGTACTTGCAGGGATGCCATTGTCCAACGAGCTCAATCGCAACATTCACCTCCTAATTCTGCGTAAACAATGTGTAAACAAACGGTTTCAGTCAGAGTATTTAGTGAGTTTCATTGATGATGACGATTATTATTGTAAATCCCTAATAACCAACAAAAATTTAGAAGCTGTTTAAATTTATTTAGGCCATCGGGAGGGGATTTTGAGGGATGGCGCGGCGTTTTTCAAAGGAGGATAGCCGAGCTATCTGACGTGAAAAAGGCAAGCCAGAGCCGAAATAGCCCCCGATGGACAAACAAAATCCTGAAACCGGTTCCTGAAAGTTCATTTTTTCAGGATTGTAAAAAATTTTAAACAGCTTCTTACAATAATTAACTATCAAAGAAAATCATTTCTGGAAACCGGTATCAACATCGGGATTGTCCTGATGATAATGCGTCCATATGTCGGGGAAGTCCATGGCCACATAACGCCCCATATATTGGACATGCTTGAAGTCCCTCTTTTTGGGCAGATGCACCGGCTCCTGAATCAGTTCCAAGCACTGTACCAGCAAGGGGCGGATTTCCTTCGGAATGCACCGGCTATTGTCAAACCGGTTGAAGTAACGGGCAAACGAGGGATAAACACTCAGACGGTCCAAATATTCCTGGATCCCTTCAAGCACCACGTTCCCTGACGAATCCACATGAACCCCCGTATAAATGACACCGTCTTTCAGAATCCACTCCCGGTACTGTTTCCGCAAACACAATACCGTTCGTTCCGTATATTTCTCGACCACTTGCCGGGAGGGGGGATCCCCATGCCAAAAATGCATTTCCCCATCCACCCAATAGTCGCAAAAACCCAGTAAGCAAAGGCCTCGTCCAGTCGGGCTGACCCACCCGAACTCCATGGGGGTCGCCTCCGGATCCTCCGGCCCGTAGTACACCCAACACGGGGTTACTATCGCATCCGCTCCCATATAGTGCGCCAAACAGGAGAACGAAGGGCATATCCGTTTCTCCAAACATGCCAACAAGGAATCCCTGTCCTGCTCCAGGTGTGAAAACGCCTCCAGATAAAAATTCCCGTACCAGCCCCCCACATGGATGTCCGACCAGCGTCCCCCCATGTTCTCGGCCGAAAGCCGGTCGGACTCGAAAGGCTGCAAGGAGTCGGCAAAGAGATAAATCCGCACGCAAGGCATAAAATCCCCAATCTGTGCCCGGGTTTGATACATCATGCCTCCCCGGCGTTTCTCTTTTTCAAATTCCTGCTCGACAAGACGGGCTATCTCCGGCAGTTTCCCTTCAAGAACCGCACCTACGTCTTGCCCCATTCCGCTGGTCATCACCATCCATAGCAATAACCACGACATGATTGTTCTTTTCATTGCCTGTCTTTAATTCCCCATACTCAAGCGGCTCATTCCAAAGGGAACCTGTCCCTGGATTCCGGATTGTCGGAAGCGGGGAAATCCCGCCAAGCAAACCGTCCAACATAAACCCAATCCTCCCAGAGCTTTTGGGAATTTTCCCTATAACCAATGACAAAGCGTCCGTTCGCAATACGTGTCCTCTGAGACGGACGGATGGAACGCCTGTTTTCAAGTCCGTTGAAATGCTTGGCAAAGGAAGGATACACCTTGTCCAGTTCTTCTTGCCACGGCACCAAACGAAGGCTGTCACCATCCAGTTCAAAGCCGCTATACATCACAGAGTCTTTTACATACAAAGTCCCAGCCCGCAGCTCCAAAATGGTCGGCTGCGTGTAATACAACCGGGTGTCGTTCCTTCGCCAACCCAATTTTTTGTGGTTTTTGAACCTCTCCGGATAAAGCAGTTTCCTCGTATTCGGTCTGAACCCGCTCCTATCCCACATCCATTCCTCCGGGTTCCAATATTTCAAGGTATCCCCGTAATACAAAAACGACAAATCCATGACGAAATCCGGTTCCAACCAAGCGACAAAGAGCGAACGCTCATAGGAGCTTTGAACCTGCCGACCCACGTTCTCACTCTCCCTCCGAAGGCTTTGCAAGGAATCCAACAATTGCCGTTTGTCCAAACCGGCGAAATATCCCCGCTCGTAATGTCGAAGTATCGTCCTGTGTTCATTCCAGCGGCACAAGAGTTCTTGTACATCCAAACGGGCCTCCTCTTTCCACGCCCCGTCCCCGATAAAAGCATAAACTTGATAAGCTGGACAATAAGTCTTCGCCTCACCGTATCCATAATGCGAAATATCATGCTTCCAATCGCGTGTTCCCCAATCCAAACTGTCGAGCATGAAGTCAGGCCAAGCAGGCAAAGTGTCCGGCAAACCACCCGCCACACCCTTTTGCGCCCACATCTCTTGGCGCAAGGTTCCCGTCAAGGCATAGAGTTTCTCCAACAAGCATTGCCCGGAGGCAAGCAGCGGAAAGCCACAAAGAATCATGCAAAACAAAATCTTCATACTTCGAATCCGGTTACTTCTCATCCTTTTCTTCTTTTTGAACCTTTTCTTCTGCAAGCTTGACAAGATACCCCACAGGAAAAGGATAATCCTCATAAACCACAGACCAATCCGGACTCGGAAATCCCATCAGGAAATACAGACCTCCGTACCGGAATTTCCGCCTTTCTTTCCTTGTCACCCTACGTTGCGCCGAATCCTCCCTCCAAGCCAGGATGGATGCGATGCGGGAACGGATGCTGGACGGTATGCATTGGCCGGTATCCAAACCATTGAAATAACGAGCAAAGGAAGGATAGACCCGCAAACTATCCATGTAGGCTTGAATCCCCAACAAAACCAACGAGTCGCGAACATCCAGCATGGCACCGGTATAAATGGAACCATCTTTCAGAAGCCAGCCTCTTCTCGATTCAAGACATGCAACAGGAGGCTCGCTTGTTCCATCCTGCCAAAAGGGAACAACCTTCATTTTGCACCAATTCCATTCTATCGGAACGCCTGTGGAATCCAGCACGCTGTAATAGACAAATGCCGGATATAGGATAGCATCGGGTCGCAAGAAAGCAATCAGAAACCGCCAAATTTGATTCTGAATCAATGTATTCCCGCTCGCAAACCGATTCTTTAAGCACATACGCAAAGAATCCTTGGCTTGACTTGGGGCAAGTTTTGGTTTGCGATAAATGGGATCACAAACAGCCCCTATATAGGCATCCGTCCAACATTTTGCAATTTTTTCTCCCGACAAAAAAGCCGAAGTGTCCGGCTGCATACTATCCGCAAAAAAGTAGACTCTCATCGAAGGAATATACCGGCTTGGCATCTTATCCTCCGGGTAGGCCACATACCTGCGGTTGTCAAAGGCTTGACGCTCGAATTTCGCAACAATTTGGTTCTCCATGCCACCAAGCACTAATTCAACATCCTGAGCTTCAAGCAATCGAAGACAAGAGGCCATAAACAAGGCAAAAACGAAACTTGTTTTCATCACAATCACTCATCAAATTCGTAACAGCCACCACTCCAACTACAAAACGGACTTATTCCAAAGGGAACCAGTCCTTGGTATCGGGATCATCGGAAAACGGAAAATAATAACACCGCATCAGCCCGTTATACCGCATTTGTTCAAGCATGTCCTGGGGTATGGAGCCAGAATAGCCCAAGGAAAAAGGAATCCACCGTACAATACGTGTCCTTTGAGAAGGACGGATGGAACGCCAATTTTCAAGGCCGTTGAAATGCTTGGCAAAGGAGGGATACACCTTGTCCAGTTCTTCTTGCCACGGCACCAACCGAAGGCTGTCACCTTTCAGTTCAAAGCCGCTATACATCACAGAGTCTTTTACATACAAAAGACCTGACTTCATTTCCAAAACGGTTGGTTCCGTGTAACAGCGCCTTCGCCAACGCCTGCCTTTCCGGCCCTCAGGCGGTTCCGGACACAGCAATTCCATGGTATCTCCACCAAAAGGAATATCACTCTGGCTCTCCCACTCTGCACGTGTCCAAACCATCACAACGGAATCGCCTTGATAAATCTTCAAACTATCCCCTACCTGCGCATATTTGTCCCAGCGCCAATCTTCCGGATTCATGTACCTGACGGAATCCCCATAATACAAAAAGGAAAGCTCCATCATGAAATCCGGTTCCAGCCAGGCCACAAAAAGGGGATGCCTATATTCCCTCTCCTGCATGGAGTCCAGTAATTGCTGCTTGTCCAAACCGGAAAAATAACCCCGCTCGTAATACTGGAGTTCCGTCCTGTGTTCATTCCAGCGGCACAAGAGTTCTTGTACATCCAAACGGGCCTTATCTTGTCCCGCCCCATCCCCGATAAAAGCATAAACCTGATAAAAAGGACAATATGTCTTCGCCACACCATGTTTGTAATGCCAATCTTTCCAATCATAGCTTCCTCCCCAATCCAAACTGTCGAGCATGAAGTCAGGCCAAGCAGGCAAGGTGTCCGGCAAAACACCCGTCACACCCTTTTGCGCCCACATCTCTTGGCGCAAGGTTCCCGTCAAGGCATAGAGTTTCTCCAACAAGCATTGCCCGGTGGCAAGCAGCGGAAAGCCACAAAGAATCATGCAAAACAGAATCTTCATACTTCTGGTTTTGAATGTCAAAAGCATTTGAAAAAGAGTTCCTCGCCTTTCTTAGGTAACCCGTTATTACAATTCCAAAGGTTATAAGATTTCGCTTGGGATTTGGACCTTCTCGGTCGCGTTTTTTCTCCTTTTTTATAGGGCTTATAGAACGGATAACCCAAAAACCACTGCAAAGGAAGATGCTCGTTGCAAATTTCTATCACGCTTTTTCTCCGGATATCGAGCGGAACACTGCTTTCCGATGTCCTGGAATTAAGCCACCGCGCAAAAGCCGTATCGACTTGAGCCAACTCCTCGTCGAGAGAAAAAAGTTTCAACTTGCCTTCCGCATCAAGACCAATCCCGGTATAAATGGAATCGTTCCGCAAAAACCAAACCTCGGAGTATCCAGTCATTCCAAGACTCTGTACCTTCCCTTCCATCTCAAAGCCAACACCATATATGAAAAATGGATTAAAGATGGCATCCGGCTCCATAAAACGGCACACCCACGAGCGGAAGGCGGATACGTCACAACGCAAACCACAAAACAGCGGACCAAATTCATATCGACTGTCCGCTTTCGACAAAAAACGCACCAAAGAATCTTCCGCCTCTTTTCGAGTACAAGCAGCCTTCGGCACAAGAGGATAACCATCGCAAAGCATGAACTGGTTCCACTCCGAAAAAATCCTTTCTCTGTCCAATGTGTCCGCCTGGATGGGATTCCGGAATTCGGAGAAAAGGAATAAACCGAACCATGGCACCTTCTCGTCTTCATTCCAAAAAGATTCAAGAAAGGTAACCTCGGCACAGTCGTTTTGCCGCCCTCTCGATGGCTTTTCCGGGGCTTCCACCCCGTTCCTCAAACAAAGGCCCTTTATGGTATCTGCGGGCATCAAGTACACGGGGGTGGTATCTCCAGGATAAATAAACACCTCTGCGGTGGCAAAAGCCTTGATAACTTCCAACCTGGAAGTCAATTTCTCCGGTAACCGTTGGGCATAGGTCACATGACACAACAGGACAAGACCTAAAATCAAAAACTTCTTTTTCATTGGATAATTCATACAAGACAGGAAATTCATAACCAAACAAATCACCGGCAAGCCTGTGAATGCCTCCAAGGCATCTCAAACTGGACAATCATCCTACCTTTCGTTTCCGTTTTCCTCCTGGCACGGGAGTCGGGCATCCAATACCAATTAGCTGCCAAGGCCATACGCTTGCGCTCGGACTCAGGGATGAAATTCTCACCCGTCAAACTATTCAAACGCGCCACAAAAGAAGGGCAAATAGCATCCAAAAAAGTCTGAACCGGGTTTACTGTCTTTTCAAAATCCCCCGAATTGGAAAGATTGACAGCAAACAAAGAGTCGCCTTTCAATACCAGCCACCATTCCGAGACAGGAGTCACTATCAATGTTGGATCCTCCAAGACAAAAGGATACCGGTTTTTTCGTCCTTTTTTCCCCACAACAGGTTTCCGCAATGCCACAGGCATCGGCTTCGGCCTCGAAGAAGCATTCCACCAACTATAATCCTCCGGATTCCAATAATTCACGGAATCACCAAAATACAAAAAATAAAAACGAAAGATAGCATCCGGGGCAAATTCCTGTATGGCAATTTTGGCAGGATTCCACTTCGAGACGATAGCGGAAGTATTTTCTGAAATCAGTTGCAAGGAGTCAGCATGAAGGATTGAATCCCAATACACACGTTCATACATAGACCAGCATGCGTCATCCCCTGGCATGGACATGTACACGAACCTGCACCACTCGGACAAGAAACGGGCTTCAGAAAGTGTTGAATCCCCGTTGGGATTCCTGCATTCAGGAAAAAGGAACAACTCCAAGTATGGCACGTAATGGGAAATCCTTCCTCTATATCCCGAACCATCACACTGGGAATTTATCGAATCGGCATAGGCTTTCATGGCAGGCAATGCCTGTTTCAGCCGGACATTCAGCGGCTGGGCATAAACATCCATTCCAAGGGAAAACACAATTGGCAATAGCCATTTGACGCTCAAGCACAGCCTCTTTCTCATTTTTCTATAAGCAATATTCCCTACGTATAGTTTCGATATGCTGCTAATTATTCAAACCTATCTTTCCTACCCATTTCACGAGGTAAATTTAAACATATTTCCTGAATATCAACGACAAGAGCTGTTAAGAAATCATTTCTCCGGCCCCGCCACCAAGCCGCGAACAAGGATGGCTCCAAGCACCTACACAAAGCCCGGAGAACCACCCTCCCCGCAACCTTATTTCTTCAAGTTCATCAACTTTTCCTTCTCCCGCAGTTCCTTCGCCGTCAAGGCAACTTCCTCTTCGAGCTCCCGGTTCTTGCTGTAAATCCGCCATTTTTCCAAAACCGACTCCATGTCGGCCGGCATCGGGCTCTCGAAATGCAAACGCTGCCCGGTCCGAGGATGTACGAAACCCAAAGTGGCCGCATGCAGAGCCTGCCGGGGCAAAAGGGAAAAACAATTCTCCACGAACTGCTTGTACTTGCTGAACGTGGTTCCTTTCAAAATGCGGTCGCCCCCGTAAGCGGCATCATTGAACAAAGGATGCTTGATATACCGCATATGGCAACGAATCTGGTGGGTCCGCCCCGTTTCCAGAATGCAATCCACCAAGGTCACGTACCCGAAACGCTCCCTGACCTTGTAATGGGTCACGGCATGCTTCCCCTTGTCCCCCTCCGGATACACCGCCATCACTTTGCGGTCCTGCACGCTACGGGCGATATTCCCGGTAATCGTCCCCTCCTCTTCGGGGAAATTTCCCCAAACCAAGGCACGGTAACAACGTTCGGTCGTATGCTCGAAAAACTGCTTGGCAAGATAGGTCTGGGCCTCCTCGGTCTTGGCCACCAACAGCAAACCGGAAGTATCCTTGTCGATACGATGCACCAAATAAGGCTTTTCCCCTTTGAGATGGTACATCAAGGCGTTGACCAAGGTGCCGGTGAAATTGCCGAAACCCGGATGAACCACCATGCCCGGCGCCTTGTCCACCACCAACAAATCCGCATCCTCGTACACGATATCCACGGGAATGTTTTCCGGAGCCAAATCCACATGCTGGGGCGGATTGGGCAAAACCAAGCTTACCACATCGCCCGGCTTGACCTTGTAATTCGATTTTTCCGCCTTGCCGTTGACAAGGATGTTTCCTGCCTTGGCCGCATTCTGGATCCGGTTCCGCGCCGTTTTCTGCAAACGGTCCACCAAGAATTTGTCCAGACGCAAAGGTGCCTGTCCGGGGTCGGCTTGGACCCGGAAATGCTCGTACAAGCCTTGAGCCTCTTCATCTTCCTCGTCCACCGCCTCGTCTTCGCTTATCTCTTCCATGACCGCATCCACCCCGCCTCCCGGCAAAGACTCCGTCAAAGGTTCTTCCATGGCTTTCGCCAAAAATTCATCTGCTTTTTCCAAAAACATTCCTTCCGGACCCGTTTTCCTCCCCGACACCGCTTGCGCCCCATCATCCGGACCGGCTTCCGCTGCCGTCCGAGGCTCTTCCATAAACAAATCCGAACCTTCCATCTTGTCCACTTCCTTCTCCGTATTCTTCTCCATCCTTGCTATCTTTTCCTTAACCAAGCCACGCTACCTGCCAACACTTCCAATCTTTCACACAGCACACTTCACCTCAACACGATACACCAGTTCCCATCATTCCCGACTCTCCGCTCCGTTCCGGAAACCCGCATTCCTACCACTCCGGCTCCGCGCTTTCTTCCACCCATTCCGGCTCTTCCATGTATTCCCCCTCTTCTTCCAAAAGGGCTGAATCCGAAACCGGAATCGTATCTGAACTGGGAAGCAACGCTTCCGGATTCCCGTTCCCTACCTCCAAATCAATCGTGCTGCCTTTGCGTATCAAGGTTCCCGGCTCGATTTCCTCGCCTTGGTAGAACTGGCGGATGACCGCCCCCTTGGCAATCGAAGGAACCGGGATTTGCCGCCCCATGCTCAAACCGTAGGTTTCCAACAAGGCACTCGCCTGCCGAATGGACAAATCCGTCAAATTGGGCATCTGGACCGAAGGAGGCAAAGCCGCCGAAACCGTCAAATAAAAAGTCCGGTTCCGCTTGACCAGCGAACCCGGCAGCGGGGACTGCGCCAGTACCAAACCGGCTTCCTTGTCCATGTCGTACACCGAATCCCGGACCACGAAACGGAAACCGTATTCCTCCGTGTAAGGCCTCAACTCCTCCAGACTCAAACCCCGGATATCAGCCACCTTGATTTCCTCCCCGTGCCGCGTGAACAAACGCAGCGAAACCATCACCAAGAACACCAATAAAAAAGCGGACACCAGAACCAGCAAAAGCTGTTTCCAGAAATCGCCCGTCTTCATGTAAGACCAAAAACTCATTTTATCAAGTTTAATGTGCATCCAACCAATTAGATGCATGTTTCACTTCCACCTCGATGGGCACCTGCATCGGCAAGGCCCGTTTCATCTCTTCCTCCACCAAAGCCGACAAGATTTCCTCTTCTCCGGCTTCCACATCAAAGACCAATTCGTCATGGACCTGCAAAATCATGCGCGAAGCCAAACCCGACTCCCTCATCCTCCGGTCAATGGCAATCATGGCCAACTTAATCATGTCGGCGCTCGAACCCTGCACCGGCGCGTTCACGGCATTGCGCTCGGCATAAGCCCTCACCACCGCATTGGCAGAATTGATGTCCTTGAGGTAACGGCGGCGATGCAAAAGGGTCTCCACGTAACCTTTCTCCTTGGCATCCGCCACCACCTTTTCCATATAGGCCTTCAACTGCCCGTAATTCTCGAAATACCGCTCAATCAAATCGGAAGCCTCCTTGCGGGAAATCTGCAAGCGTTCGGCAAGCCCGAAAGCCGAAATCCCGTAAATGATGCCGAAATTGACTGTCTTGGCCTGGCGCCGCATCAAAGGGGTCACCTCTTCCGGCTTCACATTGAACACATTGGCAGCCGTTGCCGTATGCACGTCCTTATGGTTCCCGAAATCCTGCAACATATGCGCATCCCCGCTCAACTGGGCGATAATCCGAAGCTCGATTTGCGAATAATCGGCCGAAAGCAGGCAACCGCCCTCTTTCCCTGCCACAAAGCATTTGCGGATTTCCCGACCCAAATCGGTCCTCACCGGAATATTCTGCAAATTAGGATTTTGTGAACTCAAACGCCCGGTCGCCGTCACCGCCTGGTTGTAGGTGGTATGGAGCTTGCCCGTCCAAGGGTCGATCAGCAAAGGCAAAGCATCCACGTAGGTGGATTTCAGCTTAGTCAAACTACGGTAGAACAACACCTTGTCCACAATCGGGTGCTTGTGCGCCAATTTCTGCAACACCTCTTCCGAGGTACTGAACTGCTTGGTCTTGGTATGCTTAGGCTTGTCGGTGATATGCAGTTTGTTGAACAAGATTTCCCCTAACTGCTTGGGCGAACCGATATTGAATTTCTCTCCTGCCAAGTCGTGGATTTCAGCCTCCACGGCCTCGATTTGGCGTTGCAGAGCCTCCCCGTACTGGGCCAGACGCTCCGTATCAATCCGGACTCCTTCCCTTTCCATTCGGCAAAGCACTTGGGCCAAAGGTACTTCCACTTCGAAAAAGAGCCGGGTCGCCCCCGTTTTTTCCAATTCGGAAGCAAAGCGCGATACCAAACAAGCCGCCACCTTGGCGCTCTGCAAAGCAAAACAGGCGCAAGCCTCCTGCAAATCCTTGTCCATGCCCCTCGACCAAAGAGATTCCTGCCCTTGGTTCCCCACAGAAACCGAAGCAAGAAAGGCCTCACTCTTCGGTGCTTCCCGGTAAGAATACGGCAAATAGTTCCGCGTCAAACGCATCAAATCGTGGCTCCCTTCCGGGTCCATCAAATAATGGGCCAGCATGATATCGAAAGCCCCCGATTCCGGTTCCAAAGACTGGTTTGCCAACAAGTGCAGCTGGTTCTTCCAATCGTGGCAGGCAAGGGAAGCGCCTTCCTTCTGGAAGAAAGCCGACAAGACCTCCTTTTCCTCCGGATTCAAAGCATAAATGCGGGCCTCATCCCCGTTCTTGTCCTCCTCCGCCCTGTCCTTAGGCTCGTCCAGCCTCCAACAAAACGGGATATAATAAGCCGATTTCCAATTTTCCCCATTATCCTCGGCATTTCCGGAATTTCCATCCGCTCCATCCACCGTTTTCTCCTCTTCCGGGCTTCCCGGCCAGCAAAACGCCAGACAAGCGATGGCCGAATGCCGGATGGAGGCCGGCGAAAAGGGCATCAGGCAAAAGCCCGCACGTGTCCCGTTTTCCCCCTCCGAAAGGTGCAATGCTTTTGAAATTTCTTCCAAACCCGAACGCAAGTCCGCCACTGAAACCCAATGTTCCACCCCTTGAAGGTCGGGGAATAGAAAGGGCTTGGCTTCCGGTTCCGGCACTGAAGCGAACAAATCCAAGGTATTGTCTTTCGGTCCCGTCTTGCTCGAAACCTTGTCCTGAGCCGTATCCGCCACCGCACGTGCCTGCTGCACCACCGGGGCTTCCGTCTGGTAATACGAGTTCAAACGCTGGGCCAGGAAACGCATTTCCAACTCGTCCAAGAGGGTAGAAACCGCCCCCATGTCCGGAGCTGTCAAACGCAAGGCCTCCTCGTCGAATTCCACCGGCGCATCGAGGATAATCGTGGCCAGCATCTTCGATTCCAAGGCCTGTCCGGCATATTGGCGTATCTTCTCCCGCAGCTTCACGTTCTCCACCTCTTCCACCCGGGCAATCAAGTCCTCCACCGAACCGAACTGCGCCAAAAGCTTGCGGGCGGTCACCTCCCCGACCCCCGGCACCCCGGGGATATTGTCGGCGGCATCCCCCCAAAGTCCCAGCATGTCGATGACCTGGCGAGGGTTTTCAATGCCGAAACGGGCGCAAACCTCCGCAGGCCCCATGATTTCCACGCCGCTGCCCATCCGGGCGGGCTTGTAAAGGTACACGTCCTCGTCCACCAACTGCCCGAAATCCTTGTCGGGCGTCACCATATAGACTTTGAAGCCTTCCTTTTCCGCTTTCTTCGCCAAGGTCCCGATAACATCATCCGCCTCATAGCCCTCGGCAAACAAGACCGGGATGTTCAAGGCTCCCAGCAAACGCTTGATATAAGGAATGGCCAAGCCGATGTCCTCGGGCATCTTCTCCCGGTTGGCCTTGTAGGCGGTATATTCCAAATGCCGGGCGGTGGGAGCCATCGTATCGAAAGCCACGCCCAGATGCGTAGGTTTTTCCTTGCGCAAAAGTTCCAGCAAGGCATTGGCAAAGCCCAGGAAGGCCGAGGTGTTCAATCCCTTGGAGGTGATGCGAGGATTCTTGTTCAAGGCAAAATATGCCCTGTAAATCAAGGCCATCGCATCCAATAAAAACAATTTCTTTTCTTCCATGCCCCTTTCGTTCCGAAGCCGTTCCAAGGACTACTCCCCAAGCTGGTAAGTTTCCTTGTAATAAGCCTCATAGCCTTCATAATCACCGTATTCCTTCAACAAGTCCGTATTGGCCCCATTGGCCACGAAAATATGTTTCTCGCTCAAGGTCCCGAAAACGAACTCATTGTCCTTGATGATGTTCATATAACTTACAGCACCACGCAGGACCGGGAAAGAAGAAACAATAATCATGTAACGGTCCTTTGCCGGCACCACTTCCATGGAGAGCCCCGATTGCCCGTAATAACGATCATTGAAATCCTTAATCCTAAGCAACATGGCCTCCGCATCCCTTTCCTTGGGATTGCAAACGGCAATGATAAAGTGTTCTTCATTGCTCTTGGGCATCACGTAGTCCACCTTGATGGGTTCGGGCGGCAAGGTATCCTGGACCGCAGGGGCCGGGCCGGCAAGCGAATCCGAGGCAGACGCCCCTCCTGGCATACCGGCCAAGTCCCCGGCAGGAGCTTCCGCCCCGGCGGTTTCCTCTTCGGCCGTGGGAAGCCCGACGGCTTTCCGCTGGGCCGCGGTCATGTTTTCAGGCAGGATGGGGTCGGAATCCGGATAAAGGATATTCTTCTTCATATCGGCCTGGGCCCGGTCGTAGGCACTTTGCATGCGTGACTTCAGCTCGCTTTCCGGATAGGATTTCAAGAAATTCTCCGCCAAGGGGACCATATCGGCATACCCGCCCACATGGGCGGTGGCCATCGTTTTCAAGAACAACAACTGTTCTTGGAAAGTATTAATCGGGAAATCCCTTTCCACACCGGCCACGATATCCAAGACACCTTGGAAATCGTTGCGCAGGAAATGGTCATAGGCCGAAACATACAGGTCTTCCACCTTTTGGGAATTGGCCTCCAACTCCTTATAATAGTCTGGATTGTTGACCCTTTCATCCTGGATGGTCCCGGCATAGCGCGTGGCGAGGATATCGGCATATTTCTCATAGTTCGCCATGTCACCTTCCTGCCGGTAAATCTTGCACAGGGTCTCACAAGCCGTGGGCAGATAATCCGACTCCGGATAATCGGCAATCAAACGGGTCAAATACTTCTTGCCTTCCTCGTTCTCGCTCAACTGGTCGCTGTACACCATACCCACATGGTAAAGGCAGGGTTCGATAATCGAATCCAAACGCTGGAACGCGCTGTCGGTGGTCGGAAGGCTCTGCAAATAATACTCCGGATCGGCCTGGGTCAGAATCTTGGGAGCCTGTTCGGCCTCGGTTTCCTCCCCGCCCTGGTTCTGCGAAGGCGGCCTCAACATGACCGCGGCCGGTTTGGAGGAAAGGAACCACAAGTCTTCCAAGGTCCTGCGTCCCCACAAGCGGTTGAACTCGGCCAAACCGGCGTTCTTGGTCTGGGTATTGTAGAAATACCAATTGGAACGCCCCGGCGTGGACATGTCCGTACCGCCCGACTGTTCCCGTGCCAGACGGGCCTCTTCCTGCTGCTTCTGGTATTCCTTGGCCTTGCGCTCGGCGTACTTCTTCTGGCTCTTGGAATCCATATGCCCCACAATCTTCAAGGTGTCCGCCTCAATCAAGGGAGTGTAGTACCCGATTAGTTCGGCCAGGTTCTCGGCCCGGCTCACAATGGTGTAATAATCAGGGTCGTCAATCTCCACCACCTCGGCCGCCGCCGCATAATACTGCTGGGAACGGATATATTCCTTCCGCTCATAGAAATAGGCCGACAAACGCTTGGCTGCCAACAAAGTCCGAGCCGGGTCCCCTTGGCTGGCCGCAATCGACTGGTCCATGTAGCGGACCGCATCGGCTTCCCGGCCCTGCTTGAAAGCCATTTCGCCCATCACGTAATAGATACGTCCGAAATAGGCGGCGTTCTTGGGGTCTTTGAGCATCTTCTGCAAATCCTTCAATACATCCTTGGAACCGAAAGTATTGCCATCGGAACAAAGCACGATGTTCAAACGCGCGTTGAACACCAAATCCAAGGGAGGGTTCAGCTTCAAACATTCGTGATAATAGGCCATCGCCTTGGACTTCTCCCCGGCATTCTGGGCTATCTGCCCCATGATGAAATAGATACGGGACTTCACATCGTTTTTCTTTGCCCGCATCAAGCCCTGTTGCAAATAAGGGAGGGCTTCCTTGTATTTTTCCTGCTGGATATTGAACTGCGCTTGGACCAAAGGCAAATCCCGATAAGTCTCTTTCAGCAAGGCCGATTGGGGCTGGGCTTCCACTTGGCTGATGAAAGAGGAGGCCATGCCGTAATCTTCTTCCCGCATATAGGTCCGGGCAATCCAAAGCATGGCTTCGAAACGTTCCGGGTTCTTGGGATATTCCGAAAGCACGAAGTTGAATACCGAACGGGCCTTGGAATAATCCTGCTGGTAAAAGAAGCCTTGCCCCAACAGGATATACGCATTGTCTATCGTCTTCACGTACTCCTTGCCCCGTATGGATATGGAATGCTTTTTTATCGTAATCAAAGCCTTCTCTATCATACGCTTGGTTTGCTCGGCAACCAAGGTCGTGTCTTCCGGGTTCCCGTATTTGAAAACCGGAATGACTTCAAAATAATTGTCCACCGACTGGTCTTGAAGCAAGTAATCGGCATCGAGCAAGGTTTCCTTCCCGTTCCAATAAACATTGTAATAGGAAGTCAGGTTATGGAAATTGCGACTCAGGAAGGTATTCCTCTTGGTGGAACACCCCGACAAGGCCAGAAGGCAGGCCGCCATGCCCGGCAGGAACAATTTCCGCATACCTGTTCCCCAGGCTTTATTCTTCTTTGCTTTCAATGGCTGTAGTGTAAAGTTGCTTGTACTCTTCGATTTTTCCAAAATCGTAATCATCCACGAGAATCCGCCCTTTTGTCACCTCTCCCAGGCAAACCATCGGTGTCCGGGTCTCCATCATCAAATCCTTGAACTCGGTATCCACGGCCGAATCAATCGTGACGATGACCCGTCCTTGGCCTTCCCCGAAAAGGTAGGAATCCAAACGGAAGGAATCGTCCACCATGATGTCGAAACCTAAGTTGCCGACCATGGCGCTTTCGAGCAGGGCTATCATCAAGCCGCCTTCCGAAACGGAGTGGGCCGATTCCACCAAATGGGACTCTATCGCATCGGCGAGCACCCGTTGCAGGTTGTATTCCTCGTCCAAATCAAAATAAGGCGCTGGGGAATATTCCACCCCCCGGTACTCCCGGAGGTAATGGGAAGCGCTGATATCTTCCACCACTTTGCCTAAAAGGTAAATGGAATGCCCCTCCTTGGTGAAGCCCGTTCCCATCTTGCCGTCATAGAGGCCTACCAAACCGGCTGTGATACCGGGAAGCTGGGCCCCGAAACGGGTACGGACATCCCCCACCGGAATCCTGAAACGTTCGCAAGCCGCTTTCATGCCCTTGACGGTGTTCACGAACTGCCAATAGGCTTCCGGATCGGAGGACGCCCCGAATTCCAAGCTGGCAGCCAAGCCCAAGGTTTTTCCTCCCGAGCAGACCATCCTGCGGGCCGCCTCGGCCACGGCGATACCGCCTCCGGCCATGGGATTCCCCGAAACATAGGGGGAACTCCCGCCCCAGGCCGTGCCCAAGCGGGGGCCCGTCTTTCCTGTTTCCATCAAATCCGAATCCATTGATGGAAGCGAAGTTTCCTCGGTTTTTCCCTTCGAAACCAAGGCTTCCCGAACCCAAAAACGGGAAGAAAGGGCCGGACGGGCGCAAAGGAAACGGCTTACCTTGACCGCTTCTTCAAAATCCACGTCCTTCACGGTATGTATGTCGAAACGTTTGCAACGGGCAAAGCTCTTGGCTTCCCGGTATTTCCGTTCATAAACCGGTGTCGCGCAGCCCGGTACCAAACTCGATGCGGGCAAGGCGGCCACCGTTTCGCCTTGGAAACGGAATTGCAGGAACCCGGAGTCTTCCACTTCACCGATCCGGACTGCCGGCACTCCCGATTTTTCCAGAATCGACCGGGCGTCTTGTTCTTTTTCCTTGTCAACCACGACTAAAACCCGCCCCCGCGTTCCGGACAAAAGGATTTCCCAAGCCTCCATACCGGCTTCGGCCAAAGGCAATTCATCCAAATCCAAGTGCATGCCCACTGCACCGGCCGCACACATGCGGGCCGCTGCCGCAACCAAACCGGCCACGCCCAAACCTTGCATCCCAAGCAGGCAGCGGACCTTGGCCAAAGCGAACAAGACCTCGCCCAAGCCTTTCCCCTTCGTCGAGACGGCTTTCTTGGAGGCCCCCTTTACCGTTTTTCCCTTCTTTGCGGAAAAATCCGGACTGGCAGATTCCCAAGCCGGTTCCGATGTTTTCGAAGCCACCGGGGCTTTCACAGCTGAAACCTGCAAAGCGGCAACTGCCGGCACCTGGCTCGAATCAAAAGGCAAAGCTTCCCGCCCCGTTGCCGCACCCAACAGGAAGACGGGATTTCCCTCCCCTTGGGCCTTGGCCGGAACTTCGCCTACCTTGTCCAAAATCCCTACCGACAGCACATCCACAGCCGGAACGTCCCCATACTGCGGTTCCAAAAGGGCTTTGCCACCCGCCAAGGATATCCCGGATGCTTTCGCCTGGGTCTTCAAGCCTTTTTGCAAGGCGTTCCATTCTTTCCGGTTCTTCGCGGACGCCAAATCCCCGCCATGCAGGCAGCCCCACTGCGCCAAAGGCCGGGCAAGCTCTCCTTCAAGGGCCCGGTTCAAACTTTCCAAACCAGACTTGCTTCCCGTTCCATGTTCCATCCGCAGCACACAGGCATGGTCCTTGTCCAAAGGAATCGTGACAGGCCAAGGCGCCAAAATCCGGGCCGTATCCGCTTCAACTTGGTCCGAACCTTCTTCCGGGAGCAAGGTACGCGTCCAGAAAAGGGAGTTCTTGGCCGAAAGCGGCTCACTCCACAAGGCGGCATAAACGGCCCATTCCGTCGAAGATGGAACCCGCCCCAGCAAGGTTTGAATCTTTTCGCATTCCTCCTTGCTCAAACCCAAAGCCTGGCCAAGGCTCCCGGCAGGCTTGTCCGTCCGGACCTCGCCTTGGGTCGCACTCCGGTCCGCCTTTTCCGCATCCACATCCACGGAAAGCTTTCCTGATTCAAGCGGACTGGACTTTCCGGCCGCCATATCTTCTGTTTTCTTCTTGCTTCCTGTCTTTTTCTTGCTTGCCGAAGCCTTCGGTTTTTCGTCTCCAGCTTGGGCTTGTCCTGCTTTTGCCATGGCATTTATTTCTTTTTGCTTTGCAAGTATCGGTGTAAATGAGAACTGATGATGCCGATAGCCATTTCGTTTTCCCCGCCTTGCGGCACGATGATGTCGGCATAGCGTTTGGTCGGTTCGATGAACTGTTCGTGCATGGGCTTCACATAGGTGGCATAATGGGTCAAAGCCTGCTCGTAGTTACGGTTCCTTTCGTTGATGTCGCGGCGGATGATCCGCATCAGGCGGTCGTCGCTGTCGGCATCCACAAAAATCTTGATATCCATGCGTTGGCGCAAGGAAGGATTGGAAAGGACCAGGATGCCTTCCACGATGACCACCTCGGTAGGATGTACCAGAATCGTTTCTTTCGAACGGGCGCAGGTGATGTAGGAATAAATCGGCATCGGGATGGATTCCCCTCTGCGCAACATGTCCAAATGCTTCACCAAGAGAGAGAACTCAATGGAGGAAGGATGGTCGAAATTGATGGCCCTTTTCTCGGCCTCGCTCAAATCGCCTTTATCCTTGTAATAGGCATCCTGGGGAACAATCGTCACCGAGTTGCTGCCGCAATTGGCCGCAATTTTCTTTACCACGGTGGTTTTTCCCGAACCGGAACCGCCGGCAATACCTATGATTAGCATATTTTTTTCTTTTTCGGGCGAAACCGGGCGAACTCCATGCCCGGATTTAAGAAGCTGTTTAAAATTCCTTGCCATCCTGGAAAAACAATGAATTTCCAGGCTCCGGTTCCAAGGTTTTAACAACCTCTAAATTTGTAAAAGTACAAAAATCCCCGTATTCCGTCACGCCGGACAGCCCCTACGTTCCGAAACCCAACGGAACGGACAAGGATTGCCGGACCAGACGGAGGCCTGGAAGCCGTTTCCGGGACACCTCACCAGCTTCCACAAAACCGTATCCAGCTGTCGGACGGAGGCATGGAAGCCGTTTCCGGGACACCTCACAACTTTCATTGAAACGGAATCCGGTACTGGACAAACGGACACCTGGAAGCCGCTTCCAGGTCTCTCCAGAGGCTTTCACTACATGGAATCCGGCTACCGGACAAAACGTACCGGGCAACTGTCGCGCTTGAGAAGCCGGTTTCCATCGCTCACGCAGACCAATTCCAACTTCACCTGCCCTACTGCCGAATCCACCTGGGCCACACGGTATTCGCGGTACAAACGGTTCAAGCCCGAACGGAAAGAGGCCATCTTGTAGTCGAAATCCACCAAGGCATCTTCCTCGTTGGCCTTCCGGGCATTCTTGTCCGAATAGGCTTCGCTACGGTATTCCCTTACCTCGTTCCATCCTTCCGTCTCCAGGAAGGAGTCCGTCACGTCCAAATCCAAGCCGCCGGAAACCACCACCTCGTTCGTGTAGGAAAACGCATACACTTCGGAGACTTCCCGCTGGCAGGAAGGCAGGCACAGCAAACCTGCCAAAGCCAAGCCCGGAAGCATGAAAAACTTTTTCGTATTCATTTGATTAACTCTTTCTTTTCTTGATTTGACATCTCAGGATTCTCAGGCTTCCCTCCCCCATCCTCTCGATGAAATGCCTTTCCCGAAGGCCGTTGCCGAAGACTCGGTACAAAGGTCTTTCCGAAAGGGCACCATGGCACCGGGAACATTGGTCCCGTTCATGTTGCCGAAGACTCGGTACAAAGGTCTTTCCGAAAGGGTTATCCGAAAACCCTGCTCGAAACCCATCCGAAGCCTTTGGCCGAAGAGTTCGTTCTAAAATCTTGGCCGGAACATGGTCCTGGAATCCCGTTCCGGGACAAGCTTCTCCGGAAGCCGTCCCGCTTCGAGATGCCTTTTCCCTGTTCACAGGAGACAAAACAAGTCCTTACAAAAACCAAACCGGCTCGGCCCGACGGGTATACATTTCTTCCAGTTCATGCTGGTGGTAAAGATACCCCTCGTCCTCGTAGTAACGGGCTCCCACCGGACACTTCTTGATGCAGGCCCCGCATTTGATGCAAATACCTGTATATTCCCGCACGTCCTCCCAACTGATTGATCCCATGGGGCAAACTTCGGCGCAAATCTTGCAGGCATTGCAATTCCCATTGACCAAGGACTTTACCTTCCGGATATCGATGCCGTTCCCATGGCGGTCGCGGGGCGTATAATAACCCCGGTAAGGGAAAGGCGTTCCTTCCACTTCCACCGGATGCAGCAACTCGTGCACCCCGTCCTTGTCCTGCGCCTGGGCTTCACCCAATTTGAGGGCTGCCAAAGAGGCGAACTCATCCATCTTGGCAAGGTCTTGCGCATCCGGACGACCGGCTGCCAGGATTTTCGAGAAGGAATGCTCCCCGACAAAAGCGGCGGCGGCAAACGTCCGGATTCCGGCCTTTTCCATCAAATCCCGGAGTTCAATCAAGGCATCGTCGAAATGACGGTTCCCGTACACCACCACCGGAATCCCGACGGCGCCTTGGCCCTGCATGCTTTGCAGGAATTTGAGCAAGACGTTGGGGACGCGCCCGGCATAGACCGGCGTACCCATCACCACCAAATCGCCACTGCCGAAGACCAAAGGCGACTGCCGCCCTGCCGGCAGGGTGAAATCCACTTCCGAGAAAGGCAAGGCCAACAGGCCCGCCAATTTCCGGGCTATCTGGCAGACCGTGGTCCGGGTGGTCCCGGTGGCACTGAAATAGACCGCTTTTACATTGTCCATGGCTTCAAGTTTGTGTTGTTCATGACAAAGCTCCTGCTCCCGACCGGGCTGTTCCGACCCGGTCCGGACGGCTGTCCGGGCATTCCAGGACAGGCGAACCTTTACCGGCGCGAAGATAACAAAAAAGCCCTGCACAAGACTTGTACAGGGCCAAAAACTAAAACTATGAAAACATGTGACGCCGGAGGGATTCAAACCCGCAACCTTCTGATCCGTAGTCAGATGCTCTATTCAGTTGAGCTACGGCGCCATTCCCGAAACGGGACTGCAAAGGTACGAATATTTTTGAATCCGCCAAATCTTGGGATGGAAAAAAATTTTTCCAATAACTAAAAAGGGACCTTCCTTTCTCTATCAACCCATAGGTTTACTTTGCGCTGGTCGGTTTATCCGGATAGGTCATTACGACATAACCAAGTTCAACAAACGGAAGGATAATTTTTCGCTTCAGCTCTTCGGTTGAACCAAAAGAAAGATTCTCATCCAAATCGTTAGCCGACAAATCATTCTCCCGTAAAAGACATAACAAATCAATCGTATCCGATATTAATTCTTAGATATTGTCTCTCGACCGTATCCGTTCCCAGACTTGGAAAAACATTTGTCCAAGTCTGGGTGTAAGTTCTCCTTCGAGTACATATTCTTGTTCATTAGAAGTAACTGGTAGTCTTCAAATCCCGGTTTCGCACATCCACCTCGCGGACATAATCGCCCAAGCATCTATAATTCATTCTTTATATCCTTCCCATAGCATTGCATACTATGCCCATATCATCAACACGCAAAATATGCGTGTTGATTTTCCTCTATATAGTTACAATCCTTGGTCTATGCAAAATTTGCACATACCAAGGATTGCAAGAAATGACATTGTGCACAAAATGCACAAGTTCATTCTTCTTTTGTAAAAAAGCGCAAACCAATCGCCAAGCCGAACGTAATTCGAGCTTTGATTACATCAAAGGCAAGGGCGCCCCCTCTCCCTCCCCCAATCCCCTCAGCTCTTCGTAGCACCGTCCCAATATATGACATTTTATTATATATCATAAAACATTTAATTTTATTACTTGAAACATTATGCCGTACTTTGCCCCAGAAAACAAGAGGGGATTCTTGCCGGAAGCTGCCCGATGGCAACCAGCCCGGCCAAGCCGCCCCAAGACACACGGGGACAAAGAATCCTCTTCGAAAAAAAGAAACAAAAATGGTCAGAATCAGCGAACAAAAAGGGAACACCCTGCACGGTATCTTGCTTATCACCCTCTTTTCCTGTGCGGCGTTCTACATCGCCCAGTTCCCGTTCTTCCAGAAAATCTCGTTCAGCCCCCTGATTATCGGGATCCTGTTGGGAATGCTCTACGCCAACAGCTTGCGCAACCGCCTGCCCGAAACCTGGGTCCCCGGCATCAAATTCTG
>CALUNB010000010.1 GCA_944321885.1 uncultured Bacteroidales bacterium
TTCGCTTTCGCGCAGCTTTCTCCGCCTCGGCCATGCTCAAGCAAGCTTGGCATGGCGCTCGGCTTGATCGAAAGGTTCGCTTTCGCGCAGCTTTCTCCGCCTCGGCCATGCTCAAGCAAGCTTGGCATGGCGCTCGGCTTGATCGAAAGGTTTTTTTGTTTTTCCATATTTTCCATGGTGAAATCCATCTAAGTCTTTCGACAGGCAGGGCTTCCGGAGCGCTTTGTCTCCGGAGCCGGAAACCCGTTTCCGGGACTTCCGGCTCCCGATGCGGGACGTTGGGTCGAAATTTTATTTGTTCAACTTCAGGACCGCGCTTTGTCCATTCTCCAAGGTGACCTGGATAAGGTAGAGGCCGTTGCTCCAGCCTTGTACGGGAACGGAGATTACGTTGGAGGAGAGTGTCCGGTCTTGGAACATCTTGACTCCGGTCACGTTGTAGATTTCCACGGCCCGGATTAAAGAACCCCGGCATTCAATCCGGAAACAATCCTGTTCGAGTCGGGCGGAGAGCGCGGAAGCATCGGCCGCCTCGTTGGCCACGTTTTCGGTCACGTTCACGTAGCAAGAAGTCGAGATTAATCCGTCTTCGGTCGCGACGGTGACGGTGGAGGAACCCTTGGCATGGCCTCTGACAAGACCGTTGCCATCCACGGTGGCCACGCTTTCATTGTCGCTGCTCCAAACCAAAGGCATCTCGGTGGCATCTTCGGGATAAGTGGTCACGCGCAGCTGGAAGGAAGGCGTGGCGTTGTTCAAGGTGATGCTGCTTTCGTTGAGATAGAGGGCTTCCAATGGAATGATGACACGGGCCGTACAAGTATCTGATGCATCTCCGGATTCTGATACGGCAATGACTTGCGTGCTACCCAGGGCCACTCCGGCCAAAGCGCTGCCGTATGTTGTGACAATGCTGTGGTTCAAAGAAATGAAAGTGAGGTTTTTGTTCGTAGCGTCTTCTGGAAGAATGGTGGCCGGAAGTAGCGTGGAACCGTTCAAAGGAACGAGGATTTCGTCCGGAAGGATGATTTGGGTGACCGGGATTTCGACCTTGACTTCACAGGAAGCGGAGTAGCCGCCATCGGCTGTCCGGACGCTGATTGTCGTGGTTCCCGCGTTGATTCCTTTGACCACGCCTTCCTGGTTCACGGACGCGATGCTATTGTCTGCCGACGAGAAGAACACGGTTTTGTCCGTGGCATCGGCTGGGTAGATGATAGGCGTGAGCGTGAAGCTTGAATCTTTGAACAAGGTTGTTTCCACGACAGGGAGTTCGACCGATTGCACTTTGAATTCAAACCAAAGTCGGGGCTTGTTGCCGCTCATTGTCCAGGGACTCAAGGAATCTTGTCCGAACTGCCAGCCGACCGATTCGTAAAATGCTTGGTTGAAATCTTCCATGGTCCCGGACAAGCCGTTCCTCCTGTTTACTTGGCAGTTGGTATCGGACGCCACGGCCAGGGTGGAATCTGTTCCGATTACCATGCCGGCCATGGCGAAATTGGAATCCATGGCTACGAATCCTTGCCAGTTGGTGTAGGCTTCCGTATAGGCTACGCGGGCTACTTGCCGGGGGCTGACGATGGTGTCGTTCAAGGCGAAAGATTGGTTGATGAAACTTCCCTGCATCCCGAAAGCGGTTTCACCAGCGATGCCTGCCGCATAGCCGAGGTACCCTGCTTCCGGTGAATCTGCCAGGAAGATGTTTCCGCTGGCATGGGTCTTGGAAATGTCACCTTGGTTGCTTCCGGCAATTCCACCGGCTCGTTGGGCGGCGGTAATCCGCATTTGCGAATACGTGTTGGTGATGAGGGAGCCATTGGCTGTGCTTCCAGCGATACCTCCGATGTAATTCAAGGCTTGGATTGTCCCTTTGGCGACGCAATTGGAGATTTGGCTTCCGGAATTCAACCTGCCGGTGATGCCTCCGATATAGCTGGATTTGCCAGCGGTGATGTCACCGGTGTAGCTGCATTGGCTGATGATGGCGTTTGCATTGGCTTGTCCGACCAGGCCTCCGATGTAGGACGATGCGCTCTGGATATCCAAATCGGATTCCACATGGCAATTGAAGATGTTACCCCCTGTCATGGTAGCGCATAAGATGCCACCGACCGTGGACCCCTCTTTGAAATAAATGTCGTGCAAGGAAAGGTTTTGGATGCTGCCTGTAGCCGAAAGGGAGGAGAACAAGGCTTGTCCGGATAAAAGCAGGTTCTTGATGATGTGGTTCTGTCCGTCAAACTGTCCGGAAAATGTAGGAATAGGCTGGAATCCCGATCCGGACAGCCCTGTGTAGGCGGCCATGTCGAGATCGTTGGCCAAGATGAAACAGGCTTCCGGGTAGTCGCGGACCATGTCCAATTCCGCAGGCGTGGTGATGATGTACGGGTTTTCCGTGGTCCCTTCCCCTTGGAGTGTCACGGCTTCCAAAGGCAAGCGGTAGAAGTAGGTCCGGATGGAATCCCCGGCATATGTCACATACAGATGGCTGAGTTTTGTCTTGGCGGCATCGGTCTTGATTCCGGCACCGGACAGGCTGCCTCGTTCATCGTTCTGCCACAGGTAGACGGTCGTGTCTTCATTGGCTACGCCGAAGAAGGAGGCGAGGACACCGTTGTCGTCCATATCTCGGCGGAAATACAGGTATTCGTAGGCTGCATCGGCAAGGAAAGCGTAAGGATTCACGGTTTCGCGGCTGATGATAGGTTCGAAAAACAAGGAGTTTTTCCCTAAATCGATACGGACTTTCTTGACGAGGTTCCCTTGTTGGTCGTAATGGGCGATTCCTCCGTAGGTTGTTGTTGCCGTGTTGTCTCCGCGACTCAGACCGAATACGTATTCATAACCGCCGTTGACGGAAGGGATACGTTCGAAATAGGTCGACAAGAGGTCGCCGTTGTAGATGGCCGGGAAATCAAGGGTCTTTTCCAACGAGGGCAGCTTGACCATGGAGATGTCGGTGATGGCGGTTCCTCCGCCCATGAGAAAGGCGAATTCGTCACTTTGGCCGGGAAGAGGTTGCAATTGGTAGATGTCGGCGATACCGTCGGCTATTTCCTGGAGGATGTTTCCGTCTTCATCCATGAGATAGAGCTGCAATTGCTCGCAGTCGCAACTTACGTTGTATCGGCTCATCCCGTACAGGATTTCGTACTTGTTGTCCGGATTGAAGGTCTTTTGGCTGATACGGTAATTCCCGAAATATGCCAAACTGCTCATGCTGAATTCGTTGGATTCAATGCCGGGTAAGGGGAGGGAAAATTCCCTGAACAGGCTGAAGTCGGTATTGTAAAGGAAAATCTTGAACCGGTTGTCCATTTCCACGATTGGATCCTGTTGGTTTCCATTTGCAATGAACGGTTTTTCGTAACGGCAGCTGATATAGTAGGGGGTGCCGTCCATGTAATACAGTTCCCAAAAAGGAGCATTCATGTAAGTGGTCAGGTTCTCCGCCATCCGGAATGTGTAAAGAGGCTCCGCTTCTTCATTGAAGATGTCGGTAGCGCGGTAGACTCTTGAATACAAGGTATCATCGATGCTGGAGTAGTAGGCGTCGTAAACTTGGACCCGTTTTTCGTCCCAGTATCCGGACGGGACGCTGTGCAAGCTTGCACTGGTGGCATGGCCGATGCGTCCTAAGATTTCCCCGTCCTCGTTTACGACGAAAATCGTATCGTAGCAGCCGGCCGGACCGTCGCCGGGACCGAAACTGTGGACTTGGATCATGAATTCCATCTTGTCATCCGTGTTGAAATACGAGGTGGAAACTTGTGATTGCACGGTGATGGAGAACGTGGTATCGTTGGTTGGAAGATAGAAGGTCTTGACGGGTTTCAAATCATCGTCATAATAGGTGAAATGCAAGCCTTTGTAATAAGTATAAAAGCCTCCGTCGTTAGGAACGTCCGATTGTTCCAGCTCCATGGAGAAAACAAGGGAGCTGTTGTCTTCGGCCAAAGTCAGGGCGCCCCAGTAACTTGCGTTCAAGACACCATCGATAATCAGGCTATCGATGGAGTTTTTCCCGGGATTACCGGCAAATGTGGTTTGCGCCATGGGATTGGATGAGGAAGATGGGAACCGGATACCATTGACGGGAATCCGGTTGGCCGGATCGGCATATTGTTCCAGGCTGCTGGAGGAAAAATACGGGATGTAGTCGGTTCTGCCTTGGAATGCCGCTATTTTTTCCTGTTCGTAGATGTCCGGACCGGATACCTCATGTCCGGAATGGGCGATGGATTGAGCGCTGAGGCCCATTGTGGCCAAGCCTGCTAAGCATAGGGTCAACCATGTTTTCTTCATAATGGAATGTTTTTATTGGTTTGTTGTTTTTTCGCCTTGGCGTGTCCGGGAGAAAGCCGATAGGAGGAAGGCCCGGACATGTTTCCTTTCGGAAGGAAGTTCTTGCTGGACACAAAAAAAACGGAAAACGGAGAGTTTGGAAGGGAAAGGGATACGGGAAAAATACCAAGCGGAAAAACCGTAGTACCGAAAAAGTACTGTATAAATTTGTAAATATTTATAAAATAATAAATTGTAAAATATGGAAAATCATTTGAACGTATGCCGTCCAGTACCACTTTGGAGCCGGTTCCTACGCCTTGAACAGGTCGTCCAGCAGGACTTGGCGTTGTACAATGTCGTTATGCGGGTTCTGTTGGATGCCGTAGGTGCAGACCATGGTGAGGATAACGGTCTTCTTGGTTCTGGTTTCTTGGATGAAAGTGTCGATTTTGGCGGCGAGCTTGGCTTCGTATTCTTTGCTGATGGCAAAGGGGCTGTTCGTGTACTTCATTTCGCAAAGGTTGATGGTTTGGTCTTTGCGGTCGATAAGCAAACCCACTTGTGCCCCGTGGGGGCTGCTGGTGCTGCGCCATGCGCAGACCATGGTTTGGATACCCGCTATGCCCAGGGCTTGTTTGATTTGGTTCAAATGACAGAGACACAGCATTTCGAATGCCAATCCGCTCCAAGTGTTGTGCAAGGGGCTGTTGATGGATGTAGACCAGAAATGTTCGTCGTGGTACAGGTTCTGGTTGATGAACCGGAAGAAAAACAAGGTATAAGGGTCGATTAGCTGGAACAGGATCTGGCTGGTTTGCCTCTTCAGGAGCCGGGTATCCGTTTTCCCGAATGGCGGGTACCGCCGGATGAAACCGCAGTTTTCCAGCTCTTCCAAGGCTGTGCTGAAAGCTCCGTTGTTGATCAGCTTGGTGGCCGAGAGCAGTTCTTGCCGGGTCATGCCTTTCCCTTTGCTCCCCAAGGCGCTTACAATACTGATGTAGGGGCCTGCGTTTTTGAACAAGGCTTGGTACAAATCCTTGAATTCGTCGCACAACAAGGCGTTGGGGGCGAAGAAGAGACGGTCTATGTTCTGGGCGAGGCTCAGGGATTTGTCCATCATGGACATGTAGTAGGGTATCCCGCCCATCACCATGTAGCATTCGGCAATTTGTTTCCGGGAGAAAGGGAAGTGGTATGTTTTGATACCAATTTTACCTTGTTTGCGCAGATTATCCTTCGATTTTCTGCTCAACCGGGGGCGAAAACCATCGTTTGCGCAGATTATCCTTCTTGTCGGGTTGTTTTGAACAGTACGGAGAAGTGACAGCCTTCCCCTATCCGGGTTTGGACAAGGATTTTCCCACCCATGGTTTCGGCCAGGCGTTTGCAAATGGCCAATCCCAAACCTGTGCCGGTACTGCGGGTGGTGAAATGGGGTTCAAAGATATGGGATAGTTTCTCTTCCGGGATTCCTGGGCCGTTGTCGGCTACGAAAAGGCAGAGGAAGGTTACTCCTTCTTCCATGCTTTTTCCCTCGTCCGGGAGGTTGGTACCGGGCGCTTCCGCTAATAAGTCTTTTGTTGTATCCTTCGAATTGTCAGCAAAATAGCCCTCATGGATGCCGAGCCGGATGATATTCCGGCCCGATACCGAAGGCTGTTCTTCCATGGCCTGGATGGCGTTGCGGATCAGGTTCATCAGGATTTGTTCCAAGTATTTGGGATCTGCCAGGATTCGGGTTTTGGCATATTTTTCAGGAATATCCAAGATGAATTCCGTCCTTTCATCGGCGCGGAACAAAAGGTAAAGCCCTTGCAGGACTTGGGCGGGGACGACTTCTTGCATTTGCGGCTTTTGCCATTGCGAGAAGCGGGAAAAAGTGCTGGCGATACCGGCCAGGTGGTCGATTTGGGAGGTCAGCATGGCGGTGAAGCGTTCCAGGCGTTCCCCGAAGTCCGGTTTTTGGTCCTTGTAGGCCCGTTGTAATTGCTGTACCTGCAATTTCATGGGCGTGAGCGGGTTCTTGATTTCGTGCGCTACTTGCCGGGCCATTTCGCTCCAGGCGTTCTCCCGTTCGGATTCGGCCAATTTCCGGGAACTGCGTTCCAGATCGTCCACCAAATCATTGTATTGTTTGACCAAGGTCCCGATTTCGTCATCCCCTTTCCAACTGAGATGCTCGTTTTTCCGGGTCAGCCTGATTTGGGAGACTTTGTTGGCAATCAAGGAAAGAGGCTGGGTAATCCGTCGGGCGAGCCAATAAGTAAGGAAAAGCGAAACCAAGACCAACAAGACCACGATGTTGAGGTAGGTGCCGAGGAACTCGTTCATTTCCGAGCGGATTTCATCCTCATGGGTGTAGTAGGGAATGCAAAAGAAGCCGAGGATTTGGTTTTGGGCGTTCCGGAACGGGGTGAACGCCATGAGCCCGTCCACCTGTGGCTCGAAGGTTTGGTGCCGGATGACCAAATGGCTTTGTTCCTCCAGCATTTCTTGGATGATGTCCAAGTCCAGGACCGGGGGCATGATACCCCGGATGTCCGGCCCGGAAATAAGCCCGCCATCGGTTCCATAGAGATAAATGTCGTTGCGGAACAGGTTGGAGAGTTGTGCGATAGCTTGGTTCAGTTCTTGGCGGATACTGTCGCCGCGAGACGGGTCGTATAAATCGGAAGCCGGGAGGTAAAGGTAGCGTTCCTCCATTTCGGCCAAAATGGAAAGGGTTTGGTTCTGGAGTAGTTTTTCGTTTTCGTTTTGGTTCCACTTTTTCATGAACGCCAAACTGGCCCCGCCTGAAAGCAGGAAAGCCGAAAGAATCATGGCAAAGGATGCCAAGCGGAGACGTTGGGCGTAACTGCCTGATTTCCCAAGGAAATTCTTGTCGGTGAGCCAGAGGATGATAGACCCCAGGATGCCGAAGAGCAGGAAGAGCAGGGAAAAATTGTGGAAAATATCCCAAGGATCCGGTTCGGGCGTACTGAGGATAAGAAGGCGGGAACCGGGAATCGGGTAGAACAAATGGCTGTAACCCTTTTGCTTGCAGAAATAAAGCGAATCAATCCCGGCAGGCTGGATCCGGAAAGAGTAAAGGAAATCCCCGTTATGGCTCCACAAATCCCCTTCCGAGTAAAAACCGTAAGAGTAACGGGAGGGAAGATGCAGGCCCAAGTCGCCCGGTTTGTCCGAGAATTTCTTCCGTCCCAGTTCCACATACAGGGAAAGCGTGTCGGACGAAAGGGATTCTGGGACTTGGCCTTTCTTTGCCGGGGAACCGTTGGCCGGACTTACGGTCCCCGTGAGGGTAGAAGGGAAAATCCAGGAAAGTCGTAGCAGGTAAGCGTAGTATTCGATACCGTAATCCATGGCGGTCAACCCTTCGATACCGGTCGGAATTCCATGCAGTTCCTTTTGCACAAAGAATTCCTGGCAGTCCATGGTATTCTCCGGCTCGATAAGCAAGGCTTCGCCGGGACGGCAGAATGTGAAGAAGTAGAGGTAGCCCGGGAACGCATCGCCGAGGTAGCGTTCTTCGAGCAGGCGGGTCAGGTTTTCCCGTTTGGACGGATGGTCGAGCGGGCTTTGGAGGCAATGGAGCAGGGCTGTGTCCTCGGCGATTCGTGCTACCGGGCCGGCAAAGTATTCTTCCGCGTCCAAATCCCGGGGATAGGCGATGGTTTCCGCCCACGCGAGCTGCTCCTCCCGTTCATTACGGTTGTTGTTCATGAAGATGCCGATGGCGCAGAGCAGGCAGTAGACAAGGAGGGAAAGGAAACGGAAAAGGTTCTTGCGACGGATCCTGGCAAGCTTTCCTAACAGGAAGAAGAGGGCGAACCCCAAGGCGAACAAACCCGCCAGGCATAGGAAACTGGCCCCGTTGAAATCAAGCAAGTCCCGTGCCTGGAGTGGTATGTTCGTTGTCGGGTACATGTTTTATGGATCCAGAATCTGTTTATTTGCAGCAGAATTCGGTCAAAACCCCGTGGGTCGATTTGGGATGCAGGAACCCGATGTTGAGGTTTTCGGCTCCTTTGCGAGGGGCTTTGTCAATCAGTTGGATACCTTTGGCTGCGGCATCGTCCAAGGCTTTCTGGGTATCTTCCACGGCGAAGGCGATATGGTGGATACCTTCCCCTCTCTTTTCCACGAATTTGCCGATAGGACCTTCCGGGTCGGTCGATTCCAGTAATTCGATTTTGGTGTCGCCCAATTTGAAAAAGGCGGTCCGGACTTTCTGGTCTTTCACTTCCTCGATGTTGTAACATTCCAGACCCAGGACTTCCTCGTAGTATTTGATGGATTCTTCGAGGTTTTTCACGGCAATGCCGAGATGTTCGATGTGCGTAGGTTTCATTTCTTCAAGCGTTTTAATGATTCTGAAACGGGCGAATCCCATGAGGCGTCCGGGATTGTCGGTCCGACCCGGAAATCCGAAGCCGGAAATCCCTTGGAACAGCCTTTGGGGTTCATGAAGTCATGTCAAAATAAAATTTTGGGAGGTGTGTCAGGACGGGTTAGATGCAAGGCGCTGAGAGCGAGAACGAAGGAGCGTACTGTTGCTGCTCCGCGGCGAACGCAGGCTGCGCCTCGGCATAGTGCAAGTAAACTTGCCCTCTGCGTTCGGCTTGCACTGCTTTTGGCCGAGGTGCAGCCAATCTTCGGCGAAGCCGGATTGCCCGTCATGGCATACCGTTATGCAAAGTTACGATTATTTTGGAGAGGGGTGTATCCGCCCTTCCTCTAGAACGAGCTGAGTTCCTCGAAATATTCGATGGCGGCCCGGTCGGTCAGCAGGGAAATGAAGTCGATGACGGAACGGTTGAAATCGCTTTTCTGGGCCAAATCGTAAATGCGTTTGTGTTGGGAGCCGATATGTTGTAGCCCGAAGAGGCCGGAACTTGTGGTTTCCGGGGTTTCCAGGGCCCGGAGCGAAATCCATTCCAAAAAGGCTTTCCCCAATTTGGGATAAAGCGGGAGGAAATCCCTTTGCATGGTTTCGAGGACTTTTGCACCTTGGAAATTCTGCGCCAAGGCCTCGTACAAGGTCTCGATGACCAGGCGGGCGTACTTCTCGTAGTTCTTGAGCCGGGGATGCTTGTAGATATGGGTGTAGTTGAACTTCATCAGGAGCTTCATCAGCTCGTAAATCCCGGGAGAGAAACATAAACCGGTCTCTGGCGAGCTGTGGCGGCAAAGGTCGGTGATGAAGACGTGGATGAAGTTGGTGTTGTTGGCCGCTTCGATGTGCGGGAAAGCTTTCAGGATTTGTTCCAGCTCGGCGGATTGTTCCTGGCTGAGGATGCCGAGGCGCTGGGCATCTTCCAAATCCCGGCCCAGGTAGGCGATTTTGTCGGCAATCTTCATCACGCAGCCCTCCCAAGTATAAGGCTCGAAACGCCGGTGCTTGGTAAAATCATTTAAATCAATGGCGTCCTCGCGGGGACGGAGCAAGGCTTGGTTCACCTCCCCGCAATGGGCGATGATTCCGTCGCGCACGGCATAGGTCAGGTTCAAATTCTTGAAATGACCCTGTGTATCTTGCAGGAGCTCGATGCTATCGACTACGTGCAGGGAATTCTTCTCGTGCCAGAACTCTCCCAGCCCCTGTTTTTGGCAGATTTCGTCCAGGAAGACTTCTCCCGAATGTCCGAAAGGAGCGTGGCCCAAGTCGTGTCCCATGGCGATGGCATAGGTCAGTTCGGAATTCAATCCGAGGAAACGGGCAATGGTGCTGCTGACCGATATGACGTGGTTCACATGTTCGATCCGGGTGCAGATGCGGTCATCGTTGGTATGGAAAAAGACCTGCGTCTTGGATTTGAGACGGGAGTAGGCCAAGGAGTGGAGTATGCGGCCGTTGTCGCGGTCGAATTCGCTGCGGATTTCATCGGGTTTGAGCGGGGAAGCCTGTCGGCGGCTGATGGCCTGTTCCCAATGCGGATGCCCGGGCCGCATGGCCTCTCGGGCGAAAGCGTTCCGGTGTTGTTGGATATCGTTTTTCAAGGTCGGGTATTTTTAAGAAGCTGTTTTAAATGGATTTGTTTTGGTCATCGGGAGGGGATTTCGAGGAATTGGGTCTTCCCGAAGATAGGCTGCGCCTCGGCAAAAACGGGCATCGCTCAAAAGCCCCCAAATAGCCCCCGAGGGGCAAACCAAATCCTGAAACCGGTCCTGAAAATACATTCTTTTCAGGATGGCAAGAAATTTTAAAACAGCTTCTCGATCCTTCATTTTCTGGATAACAAGGAATCGAAGGGTTGCTTGTCAGCCTCCGGCGCGTTTGAAGCGGTAACCTTCTTTCTCAAGGAATTCGCAGGCCTTGTCACGCACATCGCCTTGCAGGAGGATTTCTCCTTCTTTGGCCGAACCTCCGATACCGCAACGGGTCTTGAGCTTTTTGCACAAGGCTTCCAAGTCGGCGGTTGTTCCTACAAACCCCCTTACAATGGTTACGGTCTTGCCGCCCCGGCCCTTGGAGTCTCGCAGGACCCGTAAATCCTGTTTCCCGGGCTCCAAGGTTTCGGGTTCCTGTTCTTCTTCGTACCGGTATTGGAAATCCGGATTGGTGGAATAAACCACGCCGACGGGTCTTTTTTTGTTCATGGTCAAAGTTCTGTAATGCCGGAAGCTGGAATCGCCGCTTTCCCGGCTTCAAAAATACGAAAAGTCGGGCGCGGGGCCAAACGGTCTCCCGGAACGAGGTTCCGGGAGACGGATTTGCCGTAATCCTGTCTTTTATGGTAGGGAAGCCCGCCTTCGGAATCGTTTTCGGGAATTTCTTAATTTTGCGGCGTGGCCTCCGGGATTTCCGAGCTTTCTTGCTTGGGTGACAGGGGATTTGAATCATAAAAGTGGAAGATTACTGTTAAGGGTACGATGCTTTTTTTCCTTTTTCTTATTGGTCGGCTGTTGCCGATGTCTTTCCCGGAGGATGCAGGGAGAGTTCCTGATAGTTTGTTGACCGAAGACCATGTGTATGAATTGATGTTCAAGGACCTGGATTCCGCCCGTTTTTTGCTCGAAGAAATGAGGAAGAGGGAATTGTTTCCGGCTTACGAGTTGGACATGTATGAGGGTGATTTGCTTTACAACAACGGGCGTTGTTCGGAAGCTTTGCCTTATTATCAAGCAACGATGGAAGCGGATTGTGTCCGTCTGGTCCCTTCCCGGTACATGGATATCCTGCACCGTTTGGTTTCCTGTTACGATTGTTTGAGTGATGAAAAAGAAGCCTTGGAACATGTGGAATTGCTGTTGTCCGAAGCCCGGAAATGCGGGGACAAGGCCATGGAATCCGTGGCCTTGTTCAATTTAGGGAAAATGGCATATTACGAGGAAGACAAAAAGAAAGGATATGGCTTGATGCTGGACGCAGTCCGGATCATGGAAGAATCCCGATACCTGTACAAATACGATAATCTTCGTTATAACTATAACACCTTGCTGGTCCTGCAACAAAAGGACGGTTTGTGGGATGAAGCCTTGGAAACTTTGGGTCGCCTGGAAAAAGTCGTTACGGCCGGCATGGGCGGGGAACCGGATATAGATGGTTTGGCGGAAAAGGAACTGAAGACCTTGTATGCACAGGAAGCCATTGTCTATTGGAACAAGGGTATGCCAGAGGAAGCCCGTCGTTCCTATGAGAAATGGAAAAACACCGCGGTGGATTACACCCGGGACGATTACTTGATAGCTCCCTATTTGTACAAAACCGGCCAATACGAGGAGAACCTCCGGATTTACAAGGAAAGGGAGGCCGCCTTGCGTGCCGGAGGGGATACGGTTTCCTATCATATGCGGGGTGTCAAGCGGGCTTTGGCTGTCACCAGCATGGCTACGGGGGATTTTTATGAGGCTGCGCTTTATTTTGAACAATTGGCCATCCTGAACGATAGCTTGAAGGTCCAGGAACAACGTCACTCGGCTTTGGAATTGGCTACTTTGTACGAAACGCACAAGTACGAGCTGGAAGCCGAAGCTGCGGAGAACAAGGCCAGGTTGCATGCCTATGCTTTTTACATGGCTTTGGCAACTTTATTCCTCTTGTTGGTCTTTCTCTTTGTACAGTCCGGCTATATGCGGAAGATTTCCCGCAAGAACCGGAAATTGTCTGTTTTCATCCAGGAATTACAAGAGTACAAGGAAGAACTGGCCCGGGTTCAAGAACGGCTGGAGAGGGAACATCAAGAAAAGGAATCCGGCAACAGCCTTGCTTGCCCTTCCGGAGTTCCAGGGGGAGAGGACGAGGGCTTGGATTGCAGGCAGGGTACCGGCTCCGCGAAACCTCAAGACGGAGAGGAGGGCTTGCGGGACACCAGACTGTTTGAAGAAATGGACAGGAGGGTGGAAGGACAGAAGCTTTATTTGAATCCCGATTTTTCAAGGGCCGACCTCATGAAATTGATTCATGTGGATAAAAATCGTTTGGCCAAGATGATGCGTCAGCAATCCATTCCGAACGTGGTGGCTTATATCAACGAAAAGCGTTTGGAACATGCCGTCCGTCTGATGCGACAGTATCCAGCCTGGAAATTGAGTGTCATAGCCGAAGGTTGCGGGATTCCCAATGTGTCCACTTTCAACCGTCTTTTCAAACAAGCTTATGGAATGACACCTTCGGAATTCAAGAAAAGCATGATGGAAGAAAGATCGGTGAAGGACGGGAAGGAAACGGGTTTGACGAGCCGGTAATTTTGCGGGTGGGGCTTTTCGTCGGCCGGAAGAGGCGGAAAAGGTGTTTTCCGTGTTGCTTTTGGACGAAATAACTATCTTTTTGGACAAAGTGAGAAGTTTTTCGGATTAAATTCCGAAACCGGGTCCGGATGGGTTGTGAGGCCGTTCCGGTTTCGTTGTCTGCCAAATCAGCTATTGTTTTTGACAAAATGGAAACTCCATCCGGTCTTGGAACCGGGAACCGGTAGATTCCTTTTACGTTCTTTGCAATCGGGAAGTTTCGTATTCCCCGCCTTACAACCAAGAAGCAAGCGCATGCGGAAATTGATTTTTGTTTTGTTTTACGGGTATGCGGCAAGTGTCTTTGTCGGCGAAGCACAGGAAGCCCCGGTGGCCGGTGGCGGTACGTCCGTTTCCGGTAATGCCGAGATTTCTTTTTCCATAGGCCAAGCCGTTGCCTTGTATGCCTATGATGGAATTTCTTCCCTTCAAGCCGGAGTCCAGCAGGTTTATGACTTTGTCCCTTCAGGAAATACGTTTCTATCCTCGGCAGGGACCGGATTCGAGGCCGTGGTTTATCCGAATCCGGTATCGGACCATGTCAACGTTTGTTGCCCTTCGGCTTCCCATTCCAGCCCTTGTGTGCTGAATATCCTCGACAACCGGGGAAAGCGGGTGGGGGAGCATATCCTCCAACAAGCGGAAACGCGTTTGGACCTGTCGGATTTTCCTTCGGGCTTGTACATGTTTGTCTTTTTAACGGAAAAGGGACAAGTTCGGGCCTTCCGGAAGGTCGTCAAAGCAGGATGTTGAGTTCCCGGGCATGAGGGGACTCCGCTTCGTGATTTTGCGTGTCGTGGGATTTCTTAGGGGAAGAGGAGTTGTCCGGATGATTTGAAACGACAAATATTCAAACAAGATGAGAAGATTCTTACAAGGATGGACCTTTTGTCTTTGCCTTCTTTTTTGCTGCATGCCGGTGCGGGCCCAGGTCCCGGACGGTTTCGGTTTCCAGGCGGTCGTGAGGGACAACCAAGGCCAGCTGGCGTCCAACAAGGTGGTCAATATCCGTATATCCATTCTCCAAGGCAGTGAAAACGGGAACGGGATTTATGCGGAAAACCATTCGGTGCGGGCCAACACGCAAGGCTTGGTGTCTTTGACCGTGGGGGAAGGAAGCGGGACTTCCGGCGAGTTCAGCGCCATTGATTGGAGCCGTGGACCCTATTTCCTGAAAGTGGAAGCCGATGCGGAGGGAGGTATGGATTACCAGTTGGTGGCTACGACCCAATTGATGGCTGTTCCTTATGCGCTGCATGCCCGTTCTTCGGAAACCTTGGACGGCACGGTTTCCTTCGGGCAGATTACGGATGTACCCGACACTTTGGGCTTTGGCGGGAGTTGGAACGACTTGACCGACCGACCCGAACTTTTCAGCGGGCAATGGGAGGATTTGCAGGGGAAGCCGGAAGGTTTGGAGCATGTGTTTAGCGGGCAGTATGCAGACCTGCAGGGTAAACCTTCTTTTCCGGACAGTGTGGCGAGATACGGTTTCAGCGGACAATGGGAGGATTTGCAAGGTGTGCCGTCTTCTTTCGGAGGTTCGTACTCCGACTTGCAGGACAAGCCTTCTTTCCCGGACAGCGTGGCCCGTTATGGGTTCGGTGGCCGCTATGCCGACCTTCGGCAGAAACCCGCGTTCACGCGGGATTCCGTTCCGGTATGGAATACTTTGCTTGATTACCGTCTTTTACAGAACCGGCCCGATTTGAGCACGGGCGGGTTCGACGGGGACTACAACAATCTTTTCAATACGCCGGACATTCCGGCCCTTGCGGGGGAACGTACCCAACGTATGCTCGACACCTTGCATTACAGTAGCCTGGACGGGCTTCCCTCTTTCCGGGACAGCGTGGAGAAGTATGGTTTTTCAGGGCGTTACAGCGATTTGAGCGGGAGTCCGGATTTGGCCGCCTTGATTGTTACCGATTACGGGCAATTGCAGAACCGGCCCAATTTGCAGGATACTGTCCTCAAATACGCACCCCGCCAAGATTCGGTCAAGGGCGTTTCGAGTTGGAACGATTTGACCGACAAGCCGGTTTTCCGCGATAGCGTGGAGCGTTACGGGTTCAGCGGGGACTATTCGGACCTGGATGGAAGGCCGCAAGGACAAGCGGAAGGCGATCTTCTTTATTGGAACGCCACAGCATCCTCTTGGGAAGTCTTGTCGATAGGGGAGGAGGGGCAGATGCTGACCGTTGCCGGCGGGCGCCTGGCCTGGATAGATCCCTCGTTCGTTTCCACGGCGGCCAATACCTACAAGGTAGGTGAAATCTACGAGGTGGCCGGGAAGCCGGAGGGTATCGTGGTGGAAGTATCCTCCACGGGCCGTTACGCCTTGATAGCATCCTTGGATGAATACGATGCATCTTACAGCACCGTGCAGAGTCTGATTGGCGCTACCAATCGGGAAGACGGGCAGGCTAATACCAACCTTGTCAAATCGATTTCAGGCTGGGAAAGCACTTATCCGGCATTTTCCGCTTTGGGAGACGGATGGTATTTGCCTTCGGTTTCGGAAATCCGGATGCTATACGAGACAAGGGTTGCTGCCAACTCCCGCTTGGAAGGAATCAGCGGGGCGGAACCGGTTTCCGCACCTTTGTATTGGTCTTCCACTGAATTCGATGCTTCTTCCGCCTTGGCTTTCTTGTTTACGGACACTACCATCAAGACCGGGGACGAGATAGATTCGATGATTTATCTGACTGGAGGACAGGAATTCGAAACTACGAAGGACGGGGTCTTCGCGATAAGGGCTTTCAAACGGCTTTCCTGGTCGGAAGCCACCAGCAAGCCCGATAACGGAAGGCTTTACCGGGTCGGTGACATTTACGTGGATCCCCGGACCTCGATGCCGGAGGGAGTCGTTTACAAGGTTACGGATGGGGGATTGCACGGGTATGTGCTCAGCTACCAGGAAACCGATACCACTTACGAAGCCGCCTTGTCCTGGCCCGGGGAAGGATGGCGGTTGCCTGATGCGGAGGAAATGATGGACATCTTGCAGCAACGCTATGTCATCAACGCTTCCATGGACAACTATCTGCAGAATACCATCGGAAAGGTGAAGTTGGACGATGCGCCCTATGCCGAGGGGAACGGCTTGCGTTACATGGCGGAATCCGCCGGGGACGCGGGAGAGGGACTAGCGACCGTCCTGTATTTCGGAGCGGACGGGGATTTGCTCCAAAGCGATTTGCCTGCCACGGAGACAGCCAGGGTCAGGAAAATCAAAGCGTTTTAGCGATTCACAAGGATAAAAAGTAAAAATATGAAAACCAAACTGATACAGGAAAAATTCCGTTGGGTGTCCGTCATGTTTTTCGCTTGTTTTTTTGTGCAGGCGGCATCGGCTTATACCGACCATCAGATTTCTTGGCATACCTTCGAATGGGATGCGGAACGCGGTGTCATCCGTTGTACGATTCGTTATTACCAGACGTTCGGAGGTTCCGGGGACGGGCATTGCGGATTCGAAGAGGATGGCGGCGTGACGGTTACCGTGGGTTCGGCGGCGGTCAATATCGAAGGCAAATCAGACAGTCCGGAGTTGGATAGGTACGAGGTTGTCCGGGGAAACGTGATTCTTGTCAAGAATCCTGAAACCGGCAAAGCGTGGACCTTGGGGAACCCGGGCGAGAGTGAGAATTGGTATACGGTCACTTTCGATGTCCAGATTCCGTCTTCCTCGGTGAACACCACGGTGAATTACTCGATTGTGGGGAAATGGTGGAGGCGCGGCCCCCTTGCAGAGGATCAGCAGATTAATTTTTACGATGGGTCGGTGACCACCACTTGGGAGCGTTCCGCTTTCTCGACTTCGGGCTATACGTTCACGGAAGACAATGGCCGTCCGGCCGTCCGCTTGTCTTGGAACCGGCCTGACAACAATGCGAATGCCAATCATTTCGGGAATATCGCTTTGGCCGATGCCAACCGGAGGCTTCTGACGGCGGGACAAGGAGAAACCGTTTCTTTCAGTGGTCAATCCGTCAGTGGCAGTTTCATGTTGCACCCTTCCTCCGGAGGAAATTACGACCCTAACAACACGGCGGGCTATACCTACCATGTGGTGCAGAGATACACACCTACGGACAATGATGCCTTGACCTACGAGACTTCCACTACGGAGAGCACTTGTTTCCAGGTTCCGGCTTATACGCAGGTTTCCGATTTCACGGCCAGCTTCGATGGCTCCAGCCGCCAAATCCTGCTCTCCTGGAGCATGCCGAGCATTCCTTCGGCTCCGGGGGAATACGTGGACGATAACTTCCGGATTAACTGCCGCCAGGTGGACAACGGGAGCGGGCAGGCGGAAACGAACACTTCCTATTTGGTATCCTACAAGCCGGGGCAAAAGAATTACGAACTTGCCATCGACGTGGAAGAGGGAACGGATGCCGACTTTTATTTCGAGATTTACCGGACCTTCACCGACCCGGACGATGCACGGCCTTCGGTATGGCGTAGGACGTATGCCAAGATGGATACCTTGCAGAACGTGAACGCCAACCATATCCGTCCCGATGAGCTTTTTGCCGAGTTTACCGAAGATGGTTCCGCTGTCCGCGTTACTTGGACCAGTTCCAACGGGGGCGTATGGAGCGAGGGTACCAAGGTGACTTTGACCCGTTTGAATCTGACTTACAGCTCTTCGGAAGATATAACCCTGTCCCGTTCCGATTACGAACGCGGGGAATATACCGATGCCATGATCCAGTTGTGCAACGAGTACCAGTACAAGATGCAGCTTGTACCCAACGAGAAATACGGGGGTGTCCCCTCCGTGTACACCGACCCGGACAAGACCCTGATCAAGATGGAAAAAGGGGATTTGCTGGCCTTCTCGGCCTCCAAGGGTTATTTCGGCGACCGGGTGGAACTGAGCTGGACCAAGACCGGTTTGTTCGACGAGTTCGCGGTGGAACGCAAGGAATACGGGCAGGACGATTCCTTTTACAAGAAAATCCTGACCGAACCCAATTCGAGCACGAGTACCGATTACACGGTCCATGACGCGACTGCCGAGCCGGGCAAGATTTACCAATACCGGGTGGTGGGCTTGGCCCAATGCGCCGACACGGTCCTGGAATCGGATGAAGTCTTGGAAGACGTGGGCTTCAGGACTCCGACCGGGGATATTTACGGGCGTGTGACTTTTGAAAACGGGCAGGCCGAGGAAGGTGTCGAAGTTTATCTGGAAAGCGATTTGGGGGAAACGGGCCGGAGCCTCTACTTGGACGGGCGTTCCGGGACGCGAGCCGTGATTCCCGATTCTGCTTTCTTGCAGGATGCCACCGGGCAAATCAGCTTGCAAGCTTATGTGAAGCGGAATTCCGGTTATGGGGACATCCTGGCGAAGGAAGGAATGTATGCCTTAGGAATCAATTCCTTGGGGCAGATTTATTTTTCAGCCGGCGCCAACACTCTCCTCACCGATACGGTAACGTATGGGAACCGCCGTTCGTTCATGCATTTGACAGCCGTCAAGGACGAAGGTGCGATGCGCCTGTACGTGGACGGCAAGTTGGTGAACGAAAGGGAAATTTCGCAGAGTGTGCCGGCCACGGAGGCTGATTTTGTCATCGGGGGCAGCGATTTTTCCGGTTACGTGGACGAAGTGCGCATCTGGAATACTGCCTTGGATCCGGAAAGCATCGCCGAAGATTACAACCGTTACCTGGTAGGGAACGAGACGGGTTTGGTCGCCTATTATACGTTTGATTATTCGGTGGAAAGGAATTTGGACAACGAGCAAGGAACCGGACAGTTCTTCGACCAGTCTTACGACAAGTTGTCCGTGTATGGCGAACATCATGGGATTCTGGAGAACGTCTTGCTCAGCGATACGGTTCCCTCCACCTCCCAATTGGGATACCGGGCTTATACCGGGGCCGATGGAAGTTATGCCATCCATGCGATTCCTTATGTGGGTGGCGGGACCGCCTACACGATTATACCCCGTCTGGGTATCCATGAATTTTCCCCGCAACGCGAAGACCGCTATATCAATTCCGGGGCACAGAGCCATACGGTGAATTTTACCGATGTTTCCTCCTTCGATGTGGAAGTGACCGTGGTTTATGAAGGCGGGACATATCCTGTGCAAGGTGTTTCTTTCACGATTGACGGGGTGACGGCGATGGACGGCAGGGGACAGGTCTATACCACCGATGCCGCCGGGATGGTGACTTTGCAGGTTCCGGTCGGAACGCATGAAGTCAAGGCGGTGAAAGACGGGCATGTCTTTGCCATCGACGGACGGATTTGCAATTCGGATTCAACGGATTTGAACTACCAGGACCGGGTCGCCGGACGCATCATCGAAGATATCACGATGGTGAAGTACATGGGACGTGTGGCGGGAGGAACCGTCCAGGAAGCCTACCCGGTAGGCCATTCCTTGTCGGAAAACAATCTGGCCGACAACATGCAGATTACGTTGACCCATGCCTATACGGGAACGACTTACGACATGGTCTCTGACACGGTGACAAAAGTTTATTTGCATGGTCCCGACTATTATGCCCGGGATTCGAGGAAAAGCAATGCTGTCTTTTACAACGAGGATGGAGCCGTGATTTCGGTCAACAATGAAACCGGGGAATTCGTGGCTTATCTGAGGCCTGAACGTTATACTTTGAAAATCAATGCAGAAGGGCACCCGAATATTCCGGGTAACAACAGCGAACTGAACCTTTCTTCCGCTTTCACCGAACAATACGAGTTGTACGAGCATTCGGGCGAGGTGACAGTGGAGACCCGCGATACGATTTTCACCTATGATTACGGACGGCCCATCCTGGACGGGAACGATACGGTGTCCTACGTGGTTACGGATACGACCATCCTTGTCAGGACGGAGACCCGCAACATGCAGTTCAAGGATTCGGTCATGTACAACAGCATGCAGAAGTTCATCGAACGTGTCAAGCCGGAAGTGAGCATCGTGCAGACCCGTAACAACGAGCCTTTGGATTACTACGGTTCGGAAGTCTTGATCCAGACCGATTTGACCGGACATTCCGACACGGTTGCTTTGGTGGAAGGTGGGACCTACTTGTTCGGCAGGCCGGTATTCCAGCAAGGTACGCCGTACACGCTCGATATTTCCGTGTTCGAGGGTTACCGTTACAATGGATTGGATACCCGCGTGGACCGTGTACCGACCCGGGATGCCCGTATTTCCTTCACCAATAACATCCAGGGAGCGCAGCAGGATACCGTCATCACGGCCGACAGCCTGGGGCATGCCGTATATACTTTCCAGGCCGGCGGTCCCAATGTCAGTAGCGGGGAAAGGACACTGTCCGCCTTGGTCGCCATCGGCTCAGGCAACGGTTCCCAGACGACTTTCCCTTGGGAGCAACCTTCCAGTTTCGTGGATGGTCTGGCCTATGTGGTCGGAGGCAGTCCTACCGGGACCAATTTCGTTACCGGCGGTCCGGACCGGGTCGTGACGGTCTTGCGGGATCCTCCCGGTTCGGGCAGTTACGCTTATTTGGAACAAGGAGTCTCTTTTACCACGAGTTCCACGTATTCCGGGACGGTTTCCAACGAAGGTTCCGAGGGAACCACGATTGGAGCTTCCAACGCGGTTTACCAATGGCATGGTGTGGGATCGGGGGTGATGAATGTAGCTATCGAGGCTGACAATGGGACGACGGTAGGTGTGGTTCATGAAGAATCCTATACCGATGCCAACACCAAGACGGCTACCACGACTACGACCACGCGGTTCCAAACTAGCGATGCTCCCGAGTACGTGGGAGCGGAAGGAGATGTGTACGTAGGCTACTCCACCAACCTGACCTTCGGGCAGACGAACAATGTGACGGTGGTATCCCGCCAAGCTTATGAGCAGAACGAGGGGAATTATGAAAATACTTTCGCGGAGACTCCGGACTGGGTGTTGGTCCTCAAGGAAGGGACCAATATTTCCGAAAATTTTTCGACACTGTTCGTCTATCCGCAATATTACATCATCAATACCTTGATTCCTAATTTGGAAAGAGTGAGGAACGAGTTGTTGATGCCCTATGACACGTATTCCGGGCGGATTGAGGAATTGCAGGCCTTGGCCAACAGCCAGGACACAGTCTTCTATCTTTCCTATTTCCAGCCTTCCCATCCGGATTATGGCAAGAGTAATACCGACGAGAGCATTTCCGACCGTTCGCACGGGAATCCGGAGGACATGACCGACGGACCGAGCTACCGGGTCATCTACAAGAATGATATCATGGTGAGGGCCAACAGCATCGTACCGCTGCCCGACACGATTTCCTTCCTCAACCAAGCCATCGAGGGTTGGGAACAGACCATGGCCGCCAATGAAAAGGCGAAGGTGGAGGCGGAACTGATGCAGAATTATTCCTTCCAGGCCGGGAGCAACGTGGAGTACAGCGAAAGTTATTCGGGGGCGCGGCATGTCGAGAGTTCGTTCGAGATAGTGGTCGGCATGTCGGTGGAAACCGAAGTGTCCTTGAACACGATTGGTATCAAGACCGGTTTGCAAATCAACGAGACCGTGACCACGACACAGGGAAGCTCTTCGGAATCGGAAGAGGAATTGAGCCATTGCAAGGGTTTTGTCTTGGCCGAAGAAGGCACGGACTACCTGAGTGTGGATGTATGCCGGGAAAAGAACGAGGATGAGGGTTACGGCACGGACGGGGACCTGACCGCCCGGGATTACTATCCTTCTTTCATTTTCAAGACCCGGGGCGGGGTGACCTCATGCCCTTATGAAGGAGCGTCCTACACCCATTATTACAATCCGGGGACCCTTATCGGCGAGGCCACGGTGAGCATGGAGGCTCCGACAATTTATACCGATAACGATTTCTTGGAGAATGTACCCTGCGGGGAACCGGCCCGTTTTACCCTTTACATGACCAACGAATCCGATGCCCGTGAATCCATGTGGTTCAACTTGCGGGTCATCGAGGCCAGCAATCCTTACGGGGCGCAGTTCAGCATGGACGGGGGTGCCATCGGGAACGGGCGGAGCCTGATTGTCCCCAATGGGGAAATCTTGGTCAAGACCATCGAAATTGAAAAAGGGGCGGTCTTGAACTACGATTCCCTGATGTTGGTGTTGGAATCCCAATGCCAGCCTTCGGACAATACCGATACCTACGACGATATTGCCGACACCTTGATGTTGCATGTGCATTTCACCCCGGCCTGTACGGATGTGGCCATCCGGCAACCGGCCACGAACTGGACGTACAATACCCGTTTGGCTACGGCCATGCAGGATGGTATCGAGCAACATTACATGCCGGTGGTCTTGGGCGGGTTCAATGTGAACTATCCCGATTTCGACCATATCGAAATCCAGTACAAGCCTGCATCCGAAAGCGATGAAAATTACATCACGCTGATGCGCTATTATAACGACAGCACGCTTTTCCGCCAGGCTACGGAGAACGGGCTTGCCGCTGCCATGATCGAAGGTTCGGAAATCTCCTACCGTTGGTTCATGGACAATTTGCAGGACCAGCGTTACGATTTGCGGGCGGTTTCGGTCTGCAATATTTCCAATTCATTGGTTTATAATTATTCTGATGTTTCGAGCGGTATCAAGGACTTGTATAATCCCCGTCTTTTCGGCTCCCCCCAACCGGCGGACGGCATTTTGAGCGTGGAAGATGAAATCCGCCTCGATTTCAACGAACCGATTGCGGCGGGTTATATGACCAACAACAATTTCCAGGTAAGAGGTGTCCGGAACGGGACGGAAACCGACCATAGCGTGTCTGTCCGTTTGGACGGGATAGACGACTACTTGGCTTCGGATGCTGTAAGAAACTTGACTGCCAAGGATTTCACCCTTGAGATGTGGATTAACGGCAATGCCCAGGATGCAGTCTTGTTCTCGCATGGCAACGTGAACGATCATGTGGCTTTCGGCCTCACCTCCGACAATCATTTGTATGCCTCGGTGAATGGGCGGACCTTGCGCTCCACTTCGGCTTTTGTTTTCGACCAAGGTTCCTGGGCGCATGTGGCCATGGTCTACACGGCGGATGGCTATGTTTCGCTTTATTACAATTACCAGGAAGTCCTTGCTGTCGAATACATGGGGGCATACCGGGGGATTGGCAACATGACGGTAGGCCGGGATATCGACGGGCAGAATCCCTATGCCGGGCAGATAGACAATCTACGGGTTTGGGAAACCGCCCGTTCGGTTTCCGAGTTACAGCTCAACAGTCTGACGAAACTTTCGGGGAACGAGGTGGCCTTGATGCTCTATTGCCCGATGGACGAAGGCCGGGGCAGTGTGGTGGAAGACCAGGCCCGGGGGGCGAATTTGGCTATGTACGGTTGCGAATGGGCCACGCCGGAGGGCCGTAGCACTTTGTTCGATGGTGCCACGGGTTATCTGGGCTTGAACACCTCGGCGGCTGTCATCACTTCCGATATGGATTTCACCATCGAGTTCTGGTTCAAGGCGGCCGAAGGTTCCCGTTCAGCCACGATGCTTTCCAACGGGCGAGGAGACGGGAACGAAATGGGAGGAAGCCAGAACCGTTTCGCGATAGGGTTCGATGCCTCCGGAAACCTCTATTTCGCCAACAATGCTCACACGGTCTTGATTGACGGGGATTATGCCGACAACAATTGGCATCATATCGCCGTTACCGCAGGTCGGGTGCAAGGCCGGGTGCAGATTTACATGGACGGGGCCTTGTCCACTTACTTCAATGTGGAACGAACGGGCGGGATTTCCAATAGCGAGGCTTACGTAGGTGCCAAGGCTTGGTACGAACCGGACGATGCGATCACTTTGCATGTGGACGAGTTCTTCCAAGGGGCGATTGACGAAGTCCGTTTCTGGAACCTTTACAAGACGGCGGCCTTGGTGGAAGAAGAGATGTACAAACGTCTGGACGGGGATGAGGCTGGTCTGCTGGCGTGGTATCCGTTCGAATACTACATGGAATGGCAGGGTACGGAAGAACTGAACTATACCTTGCAGGATCAGAAAATACCTTCCGACCCCTCCTATGAGGCCCCGGAAGCTGTCCTTACGGGTACGGCCATCGAGTCGGCGGACATTCCCCCGATTGTGGACAAAGGACCGGTAAGCGACCTTTCCTTCAGCTATGTTGTCAATGACGATGCGTTGATTATCAACTTGGAAGAACCTTACGAGAGCGTGGAAAAGACCATCGTCACCTTCACGGCTTCCGAAATCATGGACCAGAACGGCAACGAATTGCTCAGCCCGATTACCTGGTCTGCCTATATCGATCGCAACCAATTGCGTTGGAGCCAGTCGGAATGGACGGATACCAAGCGGGTTTACGAGGAATACGAATTCACGGTGGACATCGTGAACAACGGAGGCTCCATCCAGAATTACACGATAGAGAACCTTCCGTCCTGGTTGACGGCTTCGCCCTCGCAAGGCAAGATCAATCCGGCATCGACCCAGCATGTCAATTTCCAGGTGCGCCAGGATTTGAACATCGGGACCTACGATGAGGTAATCTACTTGAGGGATGAGAACAATGTAGGTGAACCTTTGGCCTTGAACCTGACCGTGGTAGGGGATGTGCCCCAATGGGAGGTCGATCCATCCGCTTTCCAATACAGCATGTCCGTGTTCGGGCAATTGAGGTTCAACAATATTTTCAGCATGGATGAGAACGACATGCTTGCCGCTTTTGAAGGCACGCAATGCGTGGGTGTGGCCCATAGCGTTTACAACGAGGATGTGGATATGTGGTACGCCATGCTGACGGTCTACTCCAACCGGGTCGTGCATCAGGATTTGAGTTTCCGGATGTGGGATGCCAGCACGGGTATCACCTACCAGGCGGTGCCGGAGCAGGAAATCCGCTTCACGAACAATGCCATTTACGGGACTCCGGTGGATCCGCTCATCTTCGACGGGCAGACCCTTGTCTTCCAGGATTTGAGTTTGGACGAGGGTTGGAACTGGATTAGTTTCAACTTGGCCAGCGACAACCTTTCGGATGTCAATACGGCCTTGGCAGGTGGTGCTTGGTCCACGGGAGACCAAATCAAGGTGATGCAGGAGGAAGACGGGCGCATGGTATATCGTTTTGCCGATTATTCGGCAAGGGAAGGGCGTTGGAAGAATGCTTTCGCCTTGAACAACACGAACATGTTCATGATTTATTCCTCCAAGCCCCAGGTGTTGAGCCTGGATGGCGTATGGGCCGACGCGCTCGAAACCCCTGTCACGCTCAAGGCGGGTCGTTGGAACTATATCGGTTTCGTGCCCAATGTGAACTTGACGGTACGGGATGCCTTGGCTGGTTACGAGGCCCGCGAAGGGGATGTGGTCAAATCCATCGACGGCTTTGCCATGTATAGCGGCCACAATTGGATTGGTTCCCTCCAATACATGGAACCCAATGCCGGATACATGCTCTTGAATACCGACAATGTGGACAAGACCTTGGTTTATCCGACTTCCTCTACCATTGCAGGCAATACCTATTCGGTGGCGAAGGCCAGTCCTTGGCCCGACAACATGGGTATTGTGGCCTACAGCAAGCTGGTTGAGCCGGGCGATGAGCTGTCCGTTTGGGTGGATGGCCAGGAACGTGGTCATGTCCGTCCGGTCGCGATGGGTGGAAAGACCTTGCAGTTCGCCATCGTGGCGGGCGACGGCAATACGGGCCGGGTGGTCTTCCGTTTGGAAAAACCCGACGGGTCGTGTTATCATTCCACCAACCAAATTGCGTACCGTTCCAACCAAGTTACGGGCAGTCCCGACAAGCCTTATGAATTGTTCTTCGAGGAAGAGTCCGGGCATGCGGGGGCTTGCCGGGTGGATTTGATGCCCAACCCGGCCAAGGAGAACGTGTTTGTTGAAATCCGTTTGCCGTCTTCGGCAGAGGTCTTGCTTGAGATGCTGGACGCCCATGGCAAGGTGGTTTACATGAGGACCGTCCAGGTGGATGGTTTCTTGCGCCACGAAATCGATTTGGAACCGTTTGCGGCCGGCACTTATTTTGTACGGTTGAGCTTGGGCGGGGAAACCTGTCTTGAAAAATTGATTCGATTGTAAAAACGCATGGAAAGGCTGTTTGGGTTTGCTTGGAACCGGGTCCGGAATTCCGGTTTTCCCAAACAGCTTTCTGAAAGGTTTGAATGCTTGGGTGCACGGGATTCCGTTGCTTTTCCGGCAATCAGGAAAAAAACATACGATTATGATTGGGAAAATGAAAATGGCTTTGGCGTTTGCCTTGGGTGCTTTTTTGTCCGTGTCCTGTTCGGACGAACCGGAATACACCCGGTATGAAAATCCGCATTGGACAGTTGTTGCTTCGGAGGAGTATTCGGAAAGCTGTACGATTGTGATGGACTTGCCTGCCAATCTGAAAGCCTACCAGGACACGCTTGCCGATGTGGTGGGGGCTTTTGTGGGCCAGGAATGCCGGGGGGTATCCACCCAGCAGGATGGTTTGTTCTACATCATGGTCCTGGGGTCGGGTTCCGAGACAGGAAATATCGAGTTGAGGTATTACAATGCCCGCAACAAATACATGTACCGGGCGACGGAACTGATACCTTTTGTCATCAACCAGAGGATAGGGAGCACGGACGAGCCTTATGTGCCCGGATTCGATATTTTGTAAAGGGAAACTTCAAGGGAAAAAGGCTGTCAGGGACGACTAAAACGAACCTTTCGATTAAGCCGAGCGCAGCGAGTTCATGAACACCTTGAAATTCTTTGCGCTGTGAATAAAGGAACGTGAAAACGAAGGAAACATGAAAAAAATTTTTGGAACCGCAGCTTTGCTTGCGGTTTTGGGGCAAGGCTTGCTGGCCGGTTCGGATTCAGGATATTTGTCCGGGAAATCGGTCGTGGAACGATTTTCTTCCGACACGACACGTTACACCGCCTTGAGCCGGGTTTTGGACAATTGGTATGTCGAGCTTTCGGTGGGAGGGAATGTGAATTTTTCAAAGGATTCACGTTTGAACCATCAAGAAAAGAACCTGATGCCGGATCTCGGGATTACGGTAGGAAAGTGGTTTTCTCCTTTCGTGGGGGTACGTCTCCAGTTCCAAGGCTACGGGACGGCGGCAGGAAGTACGACGGAAGGCGTGTATTTGGGGAATCCTTTGCCGGGCGGGATGTTCGGTAACGATGACCCGGTTCGTGATTTTGCGCAAATCCGGCCTGACGGTTCATACACCTATCCGGTTTATTTCTTGAACATGCATGCCGATGTGATGCTGAGCGTGATGAGTCTGGTGAACCGGGGGCTTGGAAGCCAGGACCGTTGGGATTTGATTCCTGCCATCGGTTTCGGTTATATGCACGTGTTCGCCAAGGACGGGGTTCCCGCTGCGGACGTGATGAGCGGGAGTTTCTCCTTGATGGGCAAGTACCGTGTTCTGCCGGAATTGGATGTGAACCTGGAAGTACAGTCCATCCTGATGCCGGATATGTATGAAGGTCGCTTGACGGGGTCCATGCTTGATAACATGTTCGCGTTCAAGGTCGGTGTCACTTATAATATCAACGGCCATGATTTCACGGGCAAGGATCGGAAGCCGGAAAGACGAGTCCGGCGAGGCAAAGAAGAGGCCGTTCCGGTTTTTTCCAATGATACGGCTTTGATGCGCAAGGTGGATGATATCGGTCGCCGTATGGAAGAATTGGCGGGACAACGGAATGTTTCGGAGATGCTGGTGTTGAAAGAAGGGATGTCGGTGGAAGAATTGCAGGGTAAAACGGTGGGAACCATCCTTTTCCGTATCGGGACCGCGGCTCCTTCCTCTTCGCCCGAGCCTCAATTGAAGAATGCCTTGGCCTTGCTGGAGGCTTTCCCGGAGGCGGGAATCAGGGTTGAAGGTTATGCCGACGGGGAGACCGGAAGCGAGGAAACCAATATGCGGATTTCCGAAAACCGCGTGGATTATGTCCGGAACTTGCTGCTGGAGATGGGCTTGTCAGAGGACCGGATTGAAACCGAGGCGTTCGGCTCCCGGAAAGCCCCTTATGAAGGGAGCGTGGAAGTGCAACGGGCGGTTGTGCTGCGTATTGTTTTCCCTTAAGAAAGGGCGGTGTATGATAATGGGCAATCTGGCTATGCCGAAGACTGGCTGCACCTCGGCATAGCCCAAGCAAGGTGGGCTACGCCGAAGCCCCTCCGTCTCGGCCATGCCCAAGCGAGGGGACGGCTTGGCATGGCGCTTGACTTATTCGGGGCTTTGGCTCTGCACTCGGTTTGCACAGTCTTTGCTTCGTTGCTTTGGTTTCTCCGAAAACAGGCTGCACCTCGGCCAAAAGCAGTGCAAGTCGAAGGCAGAGACAAAACTCGTTTTGGCTATGCTGAGACGTAGCCTGCGTTCGCTGGAAAGCAAACTCAAACCTATCGGTTTGGTTCGGATCTCGGTTTGCACTGTTTTTCGAGACTCGAACTCAGTCACGAACCGCAGGCTTCGCCTCAGCAGCAACAGTACGCTCCTTCGGTCTCGCTCTCAGCGCCTTGCATCTCACCCATTCTGACACACCGCCGAAAATGTTATAAAAAGTGTTATTTTAAGACTGCTTCGAGCATCATAAGAAAGTCAAACTTTCTTTCTGCTTTGAGAAAATTCCTTATGCCAATTTTTCGGCCAAGTAGGAAGCGATTTCCTTGATGCCGATACGTTCCTGCTGCATGCTGTCGCGTTCGCGGATTGTGACTGAACCGGCGTTCAGGGTTTCGGTGTCGATGGTGATGCAGAAAGGCGTCCCGATGGCGTCCTGACGGCGGTAGCGGCGTCCAATCGTGTCTTTTTCATCGTATTGGCACATGAAAAGAGGTTGGAGCGAAGACAGGATTTCACGTGCTTTTTCCGGCATCCCGTCTTTCCGGACCAAGGGCAGGATGGCAACCTTGTACGGGGCGATTTTCGCCGGAATCTTCATCACGACCCTTTCGCTGCCGTCTTCCATCTTTTCCTCGGTATAAGCGTGGCTGAGAATGGCCAAGCACATGCGGTCCAATCCGATGGAGGTCTCGACCACGTAAGGCACGTAGCTTTCGTTACGGTCTGGGTCGAAATATTGGAGTTTCTTGCCGCTGAATTCTTGATGGCGGCCCAAATCGTAGTCGGTACGGGAATGGATGCCTTCCAGTTCCTTGAACCCGAACATGAAATTGAATTCGATGTCGGTGGCGGCGTTGGCGTAATGGGCCAGTTTTTCATGGTCGTGGAAGCGGTAGTTTCCGGCCGGGATGCCCAAGCTCAGATGCCAGCGCATACGTTCCTTTTTCCAATATTCGAACCATTCCATTTCGGTGCCGGGGGCGCAGAAGAACTGCATTTCCATTTGTTCGAACTCCCGCATGCGGAAGATGAATTGCCGGGCCACGATTTCGTTGCGGAAGGCTTTCCCTGTCTGGGCAATACCGAACGGAATTTTCATGCGGCCGGTTTTCTGCACATTGAGGAAGTTCACGAAAATGCCTTGGGCGGTCTCGGGCCGCAGGTAAATGGTATTGGCTTCATCGCTGACCGAACCTATTTTCGTGGAAAACATGAGGTTGAATTGGCGGATGTCGGTCCAGTTGCGCGAACCCGAAATAGGGCAGGCGATTTCCAATTCCTCGATAAGTTTTTTGAGGTCTGCCAGGTCGTTGATTTCCAGGTCGTGGTTCATGCGGTGGGTGATTTCCTGGATTCGTTTGCCGTAATCCAGCACCCGGGCGTTGGTGTTCATGAACTCTTCCTTGTTGAAGGCCTCCCCGTATTTCTTGGCGGCTTTTTCCACCTCTTTTTCTATTTTGGCTTCGAGCTTGGCGCAATAATCCTCAATCAGGACGTCGGCCCGGTAGCGTTTCTTGGAGTCCTTGTTGTCAATCATGGGGTCGTTGAAGGCATCCACATGGCCGGAAGCTTTCCAGATGGTGGGGTGCATGAAAATGGAGGAGTCGATGCCCACGATGTTCTCGTGCATCTGCACCATGCTTTTCCACCAGTAGTCGCGGATGTTCTTTTTGAGTTCGGAACCGTATTCCGCATAATCGTAAACGGCGGCCAAGCCATCGTAGATTTCGCTGGAGGGGAAAATGAACCCATACTCTTTGGCATGGGAAACCAATTTTTTGAATTGTTCTTCGTGATTAGCCATCTTAGCTTTGTTGTTTTGTCGGGGTTTCAAGGGCGGTGCATTCTGACGCACCGCTGAAGCTGTCATCTGTCACAGCTTCCAAAGGATTGTTCTCCACAATCGCGGGGCAAAGGTACTGAGAATCTGTTTAAGTTTCCAGGTCGGGGAACTTAGAATTCCGTACTTTTGCAGGTCCGGCCTTGCGAGGGGCTTCTTGTCAGCTTTCCGACTTGCCGGGCTTCTGTATTTTATGTGAAAAAGCTTGTCGTATGGGATTGCATTTCAATTTTCAAGAGATTTTGACCGCTTTCATGGTCTTGTTCGCTGTTATCGACATCACCGGTTCGGTTCCGGTCATCGTGGGCTTGAATGCCACGGGAAAGAAAGTCAGGGCGGGGCAATCGGCCTTGCTTTCCTTGTTGATCTTGGTGGTTTTCCTCTTTGCCGGGGACGGCTTGTTGCATTTGTTCAATACCGACATCGCTTCGTTCGCTCTTGCCGGGGCCTTGGTCTTGTTCGCCTTGGCCGTGGAAATGACGTTCAATGTGGAGTTGTTCAAGAACGACAGTTCGGCGGGCCAGTCCGCCATCGTACCGGTGGTCTTTCCTTTGGTGGCCGGTCCCGGGACCTTGACAACGGCCTTGTCCCTTCGGGCCGAATGCCATGTGGAGAACATCATCGTGGCCATTGTCCTGAACATGTTGTTGGTGTTCTTGGTTCTTTGGAAAATCCATTGGGTCGAAAAACTGATAGGCCGCAACGGGATTTATATCGCCCGGCGTTTCTTCGGGGTCATCCTGATTGCCATGTCGATGAAACTTTTCGTTTCCAACTTCCGCATCCTTTGGGCCGGGTAAGAAATTCTGCCGGGTAAGAAGTTCTTAAGTGGGTAAGGTTCCAAGCCTGTTTCCACCTGTTTTTCCCGATGATTTTGCCGGGTAAGGGAAAAAACAATACCTTTGCCCCGGCTTTTTGGTCGGAGCAAGGGGCCGGAGCGCTCCTTTCCGATAATTCAGGAACACGGTGGGAATCCGTGACAGTACCCTCTACTGTGATTCTCGTTGAAGCCGGACATGATGCCACTGTGCACGCTGTCGAAGCATGGGAAGGCGTCCGGGGGAGAGATAAGTCAGGAGACTAGCCAAAGAGGATTGGACTTGCCGGGCTTGCCCGAGGGTCTCTGCCCTTGCTTGCGGTTTTTGCAGTTGGCGGGCGGGAATCCTATGGAGGCGCCGGACTTTCCGGGGGAGTACGGGAAGAAGAGTCGCTGGCAAGAATCATGCGCTTGCGTTCTTGGCAAGTTGCCTGTCGTTCTGTCCAGACCTGGGAAAATCGAATCCGGGTCAATCGTCTTTGGTTTTTCAGGAAAATGTTCGGGAACCTGTTTGGTTCGGGTATGGTGTTTTTCAATGCCATATCCGTAGCCGGAGAGGGCGGCATGAGGTTGTGTCAAAACAAAGGCTCCTCATGACATCCTTCGCGGTGCGTTATGACACACCGCCGGTATCTTGGTGGTATGATTCCGCTATTCTGAATCCATGTCGTTTCAGGGTCAAAGCCAAAAATAACTTGGAAATCTTAATTTTCTTGACCTATGGAACGAAATTTTCTGATTGTGAAATTCCTGCTATTGCTGGGCTTTTCCGTATCCCTTGCTTTGGAACGAGTCTGGGCCGGGCCTTTGGACCCTTGGGAACCCGAAGCAGGTGGAATCCCTTCTTTGAAGGAGGGAAAGATGATCCTGATGGCTTCCACGCCCCAGACCTATGTGATAGGGGAAGAAACCGGATTCTACGACGATGGAGGTCCGGAAGGAAATATTTCGGACAACTACGAAGGTTACGTGGTTTTCACGCCTCAGGAGCCGGGCAAGGTCATCCAATTGGACTTGACCGCACTCGAAATCCAGAACTATCCGGGACTGATGTCGAACAACGACATCTTGAAGATTTACAACGGGCAGGGTGTGGATGAAAACAACCTCCACACGGTGGTCTCCGATGAGAAAACGCTCCTGGGTACGCTTCCGATGCGTTTCCGTTCCACGGCGGAGGACGGTTCGCTCACCTTCTATTTCAAAAAGGTAGCTTCTCTTTCCAAGGCGGGTTTCGAGGCCACGGTAAGCCAATACCGAGCCTCGGACATGCGTTTCGTGTCGGCCAACCAGTTTGCAGACACCCGTCTCAAAGCCTTGCAGGGCGACAGCCTTTTGCTGCTTGGTTGGAATATCCGCACGGAAGATTTGCTCCACCCGCTTTCCTTGCAAGCCGTGGACTTGGATTTTTCGGAAAGTGCCCCGGCAAGCCTCGTGGATGGAGGCAAAATTTATTTCATGGGACAGGACTCGGTTTTCGACCCGCTCAAGGCCGTGGAAACCGGTTCGTTCAGCAAGGAAGACCTCCGGGACGGGAAGTGCAGCTTGGTGCTTGATGCCTCCAAGACCGGGATGCGGGAAGGCAGCAACTATTTTTATCTGGAAATCTGCGTTGGTTATGATGCCGTGGACGGCAACAGCCTGCGGGCCGAGTTGAACCGTTTGAGCCTGACCAACGGCAGCACGAACCAAGACCAGACCGCTCTGCCATTGGCTTCCGGTTCCATAGCGGTCGAGAATACTTATTACACCCGGAGCGGGGAAAATATCAAGTATTTCAAGAATCAAATCGGCTTTGAACCGACCCCGACCTCGTATTCCGCTTACGATTACACGATGGGAGAACAAGTGGTACGCTTTATTCCGGTCACGGAGGAACGTTTTGTGCAAATCCGTTTTTCGATGTTCGATTTGTATGATGGAGGTTATTATGGTTCGCACGATATTTTTGAAATTTACAGCGGGGACCGCAACGGGGCTTTGCTTTGGGAATACGACGGCACGGATGCCACGCGCCAGGGCCCGGACCGGATTTTGCGTTCCCATGCGGCCGACGGCTCCATGACCATCGTGTTCAAACCCTCTTCCTTTACCACAGGGGAAGGTTTCAGGGCTGAGGTTGCGGAATATGAGCCTGCCCCGTTGGATATTGATTCGGCTTCGGGTTTCCAGGCCTTTTCCGGGGACGTGATGCCGGGGACTTCCCGCCAGCCTTTGCTTGGCTTGCGCCTCGATGTTTTCGGGACTTTGGAAACGTTGAAATGGACGGGTTTGACGGCGCATTGGAAAGAGGGTTGCGAATCGGCCATCGAACAGGCCGCCTTGTACCTGACCGAGACCTCCGTTTTCGATACCAATTACCGGATAGCCCAAAGCACGGTGGCTTCCGCCACGACTTCCTTCAACGGGGATTTGGCCTTGGAGGAAGGTTCCTACTGGTTCTGGTTGGTGGTGGATACCAAGCCCAAGGCCGAGAGCGGTACGGTGGTGGATGCTTCCTGGAGCGGTTTGACCACCTCCCGGGGAAGGGATTACGCGATTGCCGATGCCGACCCGGACGGGGCCATGAGCTTGAAGATGATGTACAATCTGCAAAACGGGAAGAACGAGGACGTGCTTGTGGACGGGCTTTTGATGTTTTATGACGACGGGGGACCGGAGGCTTCCTATACCATGGATGCTTTCAACGGCAAGGTCACTTTCAATCCGGTGGGGGCCGGGAAAGTAATCCGGATGAAGTTTTTGGAGTTTGAAACCTATTCCACCACGCATGTCCTTTCCGTTTATTCGGGTAGCGATACTTTGGAACAAAACCGTATCGGGGCCTATTCCTACCGCACGATGCCGGAAGTGCGTTTGATAAGCCAATCTCCTGATGGAAAAATGAGCGTGCAGTTCATCAAACCAAGGTCTACTTACGGCAGCATGCCGGACGGCTGGGCCATCGAGGTGGAAGCGGTCGTGCCATCGCCTTTGGCTTTGGAGTCGGTCCGGGTTTCGGCCTTGGAACCGGATTTCGTGGGTGCTTATAGCCAGAATGTCGAGGCTTTGATGCTTCGTTTGGAGCCGGTGGGCGATACCGGGACTTGCCGGGTGGACGGTTTGGTCTTGGATTTGGGTTCCACCGATGTGCCACTCAAAAACCTGAGAGCCTATTTCTTGGGAACGGACACGGTTTTCAGCATGGGGCTTTCCGAGGCGAATTTCCTCGGGCAAGTGGATTCGGTGCCTGTAGGAGCTGGTCAGGTCCGTTTGCAGGCAGCGGAAGGTTCGGTGAATCCGGCCAGGATGCCGTTCGAACAGCCTTATTACATGGTAGTGATGTATGATTTGGGTGAAGCCGGCGCCGGAGACCGGATCGAGATAGGCCTCGACTCGGTTTATTCGGGCAGCGTCGCCTTGAAGGTGGACGCTCCCTCCACCTTGCATGTGGTCCAGGAAGGGATTCATGGGGATTTTATCGTCGGGGTTTCGGCGGAAGCCGATTTTGAAAGCCTCGGGGATGCCATCCGCCATATTTCCTCCGGTGTGGATGGTCCGGTTAATCTGAGGCTCGAAAACGGGACCTATGACGAAGTCGTGGTGGTTCCCGCCATTCCGGGGCTTTCGGAAAACAACTTTTTGACCATCGAATCCCAAAGCGGGTGTGCCGAGGACGTGCTGATTGCTTCGGACGATTATGATGAATATTTGGATTTTGCCACTTTGACCCGGAATCCCAACGAAGGGGTCTTCAACCTGGACGGAGCCTCTTATGTCCGGCTTCGGAATTTGAGTTTCTCGACTTCCAATTTGGACTTCCCTTCGGTCGTTCATGCCTATGATGCGGCCCATCATATCGAATTTTCGGGCTTGCGGGTTTATGCCGGACAGCCTTATGATTATAATTCGCAAATCGACCTTTTGACGGCTTATGCCTCCACATCGAGCCCGACTTTGAATTGTAGTTATTTCCGAATCGAGGATTGCTATTTCGAGGGCGGGGATATCGGGTTGAACCTGGGAGGGGCCGGAGTGGTGGCTTTGGGTCCGGCTTCCAAGATGCAGGAAGTGGAAATTTTGGACAACCAGTTCGTGAACCAAGGTTCAAAGGCTATGTACTTGCATGAAATAGAGCATTTCCGTGTGGTGGGCAACACGATTCGTACCAATTTCGTTTATAGTTACAGCTATGACGGGATGGATTTGTACCGTGTGGGCTTGGCCTCGGAAATTTCGAGCAACAAGGTTGAACTGGATTTGCCTTCGGGAAAGTATGCTTCGGGGATTTACATGCGGCCTGTCTACGGGACGGCGGAAGCTCCGGTCCGGGTCTTCAACAACGTGGTTAACTTCAAACAGGCTTATGGCAATTCCTATGGGTTCGAGTTGGATGCCTATGGAACGGGTTATGTTTGCGAATATGTTGATATGGCGTATAATACGGTCCGCTTGGGTGGTGATTCGGAGGCGGCAAGTTCGGCGGCTTTCTTTGTCGGGAACGACGCGGCTCCCCGTGCGCTCTATGTTGTCAACAACCTCTTCCAGAACCAGGTAGGAGGCTATGTGTACCGGATGGCTAAGCCGGAAGACACGGCCGGTATCGATTGGGAGCGCAATGGTTTGTACACTACGGCCGACACGGTAGAGGTTGGTCGCTTTGCCCGTATGGGTTCTGCGGAATGGGATTTCGGGCAGTGGTCTGCTTCCGTTCCGGGCGACAAGGAGAGTCTCTTTGCCCGGGCCGGGTTCCTGAGCGACAACATGTTGGGTTTGAGGGTCTTGACGCCTTTCGACACGGCGGTTTCCTTGGCTTGGGTCCCGACCGACATCTTCGGGGTGGAACGTCCTTCGCAGTCGGCCACCTTGGGGGCTTACGAGTTTGAAGGGGATTTGGAAGAAGCGCCCGTGATGGCCGAAGGTTATCCTCAATGGCGGGCTGTGACGTCTTTCACCGCCGACATGGCCGTGAAGATGAGCCAGTCGGGTCATGTTTATGCACTCGTGCTGGAACCGGATTCAGTCGTACCGGCGGATTCGGTTTTGGCACACGGGAGAGTCTGGGAAACGGGACGGAACCAGGAAAGCCTGCTCCGTTTCGAAGGTCTGGAAGCCCGTCATACCTACCGGATTTGTTTCGTGCTTGAAAATTACAACGGAGTCCGTACGGATGTGATGGTTTCGGATACGGTCCGGACGGATTTCCTGCCCACGGCTGTTTCCACTTTCGAGGATGTGGCTTTGGGAACCTCTTCGGCTTTCGAGGACGGCACGGCCCGGTTCGCAGGCTTCACGGTCGTGGAGGCAGATGCTTTGGGCGATGCCCGGAACACGCCGCAGGGCAGTTACCGTGCCTTGGCTTTGGCCGATGCCCGGATTGACATCACCAATACTGATACGGGCTTGAACCTGACGGGTTTCTTCTACCGCAGCCCGGTGGATGCCTCCTTGAAGCTGTCCAACGGACGGGAATTGGCGTTGCCAGCCACGCCGGATTGGCATTATTTCAACCTGCGCGACAAGGGGCGCGTGCGTTATTTGGAATTCAGCTGCACCGATAGCTTGTTCATTGATGATTTCAGTGGACAACCGCTTGAATTGCAGACAGGTTATTGGGCTTCGGATACGATTGTGAAACGGGGCACCGGACTGGTTTTGGCTTCTACGGCCTTTGGCGGCGTGCAGCCTTACATCTGGGCTTGGACCACGGTCGATGGTGATACCCTTTCCCGGACTTCGGCGATGGAGGTTTTGGCCGAACGCAATGCCGTTTACAAGCTCGACCTCCGGGACGGCTGGAACCGCTCTGTTTCCAAACAGATCCACGTCGTAGTCTTGGGCGGTGAAGGTGTGGCAGACTTCGAGGATTTGGCCTTGGAGCCGGAAAGCAACTGGCACGGTGAAACCGATGGGCTGGCGTATTTCTACAGTGGTTCCTACCGTTTCACTAACTCGTATATGCAAAGTTGGGACTCCTGGTCGGGCTTCGCCTATGCCAATCAGTCGGATTCGACCTATATCCCGGAATTGGGCTATGGAAACCAGTACAAGAATGCCGCCGGGGGTGGTGCCTTGGGTTCGGCTTCCTATGGGGTCGTGTTCGATTCGGGTGTGGTGGACTTGTTGGAAGACGATGGGCAAGGTGTCGTGGTGGAGGGTTGCTATGCCACCAATAACGTGATGCTGCTCAATTCGGTACTTGCCGGGGATTCCTATGTGGGCGGACCTTTTTCGACCGGGGATTATTTCCGGGCGGTGTTCCGGGGCATCCGTCCCGAGGGAGACACCGCGTTCTTGGAATACTATCTGGCCGACTACCGTGATGCCGATACGAACGAACACTATGCGTTGCGGACTTGGGAATGGGTGGATTTGAGCGTTTTGGGTGCTATCAGCCGCTTGCAGGTCTCTTTCGAGGGTTCGCGTTACAACCAGTACGGCTTGACTTTGCCTGCTTACATGGCTTTGGACAAAATCGGGGCTGCACGTCCTGCCGGTACCCTTGTTTCTGACACCTTGGGTGTGGAAGGTCCTGAACGGCTTTGGGCTTTCGAGGATTTGTTCTCCTTGCCCGGGAACGGGAGTTGGAGCGTGCAAGTGGGCGAACCCGAGCGGGAGGGGGTGGCCTTGTTCGAAGTCATGGATGGGGCTTTGCAGATTACTCCTTTGCAGGAAGGGGATTGTGCGGTGGAATTGGAGGCGGTTCGCAATGGACGTAGCGCGTATGTGACATTGCGTGTCCATGTGAAGGAAGACGTGTCCAATGAACGTTTGGAAACGGAAGAAAGCCAAGGAATCTTGTCCGTTTACCCGGTTCCGGCCACCCGGTACGTGGATGTAGCCGTGGGTGAAGGGGCCGTTTGCCTTTCGGTCTTCGATTTGCAAGGGCGCCCATGTTTTGAACGCAAGGCAGGAGGCCTCGGTTTGGATCCGGTAATCCGTATTCCGGTGGAAAAGTGGACGGCTGGTGTTTATTTGCTGCGCGTGGTGGACAAGGATGGCCGGATGGTATCCCGGACTTTTGTCGTACGTTAAATCTCGGCGGTTTGTCATAACGGGCAATCTGCTGCGTTGCTTTGGTGTCACCGAAAACAGGCTGCACCTCGGCCAAACTCAAACCTACCGGTTTGGTTCGGCGCTCGGTTTGCACTGTTTTTCGAGACTCGAACTCAGTCACGAACCGCAGTGCGAGCCGAACGCAGAGGGCAAGTTTACTTGCACTATGCTGAGGCGAAGCCTGCGCTCGCTGCGGAGCAGCAACAGTGCGAGCCGAACGCAGAGGGCAAGTTTACTTGCACTATGCTGAGGCGAAGCCTGCGCTCGCTGCGAAGCAGCAGCTTCAGTACGCTCCTTCGTTCTCGCTCTCAGCGCCTTGCATCTCACCCATTCTGACAAACCGCCGAAAGTGTCATGAAGATTTTATTTTGACACGGTTTCATTTAGCGGGCCTACTCTGTGATTTCAACTTTGAAAATCAAAGGATATCCGGGTAGGTCCGCTTTTATCAAGTATAGACCCGCAGGCCAGTCGGAAACCGGCAGCCCGGTTTGTGCATCGGGTCGTGCCAGACGGTGTACCAGCTGTCCTTTCATGTTGAAAATCTCGATTTGTTCCAAGGGCAGGCCCGGATTCTGGATATACAGGATGTCGCGTGCCGGATTAGGATAAATGCGGAGACTGGGGGCTTCTTCCTTGGTTTGGTTCGCCAAACCTCTGATTTCAATCCGGTTGGACGGTCCGGATTCCCCGCAGGAATTACGGGAAGTGGCATGGTAAATCCCATTGGACGTCACCCGTAGTTCCATTCCGGTTTCATTTTCCATAGGTTGGTCGTCCTTGTACCATTGGTTCCTCGTTTGATTGGAAAAGAGAATTTTCTTCCCGTCTTCTTCCCTTTCGTCAATAACGGGAGCCGACGCTGGCGGCAAAACTTCAAGATGGAGGCTGTAGATGCTGTCACAGCCCGAGGAGCTCAGGTAAAATTCATCGTACCGGCCGCTCTCCTTGTACTCTTTGCCTCCGAAGAAAACGCTGGTACCGTGACAGATGACGGTGTCGAGTTCGAAAAGGTAGTTAGGATGGACTTCCAGTTTGAGGACGACCAAACTGTCAATGCCTTCTTCGTTTTGCAGAATCTGTTCATAGAGTCCGCTTTGGCTCAATTCCTGTCCATGGAAAAGATAAATTTCTCCTTGGCAGATGCTTGTGTCTATGAAATGGCTCGAACCCGTTTCCTGGAGCCGGAACTCGTAAGCGTTCAGCCCCGCCTTGTTGGCATGGCTTCTGGCATGGAAGCCGAAATAGTAAACCCCTTCTTCCAAGATGCTTATCGTATCGGCAAGCGGGATCTGGGGAAAAAAGAAAAACTCCTTGGAAACCAATTCCTGGCCAGCCTCCAAGAGGGAGGATGTGAGTTCTTCCATGCTGGGCAAGGAAGCGGGAATGTTGCCGGGAAAGAGGTAAAGCGCCACCCCTTCGGGCAAGATTCTGTCTTGTGCGCCCACCAAGGCGTCCACGGCATAAAGTCCGGGTTCGAGGTGCAAGGCAGGCAAAAGCAGGAGGTCGTCCGAGGCGTTCTGCGGATTCGGAGGGCAATGATAGGCTTGTTCTTGGCGTTCCCATGTCAGTCCGTCCTGATTAAGGTCGAAGCAGGAAAACCAAGGCTCCGTGCTGTCCACATGCTTGAAATTGAAAGACATCGGGGCTTCCAGCGCCTTGTAATGTTCCACTTGCAGCCGGGTTTGGTTGTTCCCTGTCGCAACCTCACCTTCGGCCTTTAAGGAAAGTTCGAACTCGAAAGTCCCGTACTCTTCCAAGGCTATTTTTGAGCCAAAGACGGAAAAGCGGCTTTGTCCAGCGGTCAAGGGGTTGGTCTTGAAGTCGATACATAGGATAAGGCTGTCCGGGGAAACGGCCAAGGGGCTGAGGTTCCGGAGCACGACTTGTACGGGGCCTTGGAAATCCGAAACCCCGGTATTGGTCAGCTTGAAACCGATTCCCAAGCTGTCGCAGTCGCCAAGGGCAATCCGGGGCCGGGAAAGTCCGATTTGCAAATCGGTTTCATGGATCGGGTTGATTTCCAGGGCATCCACGAAGATATTGCCGCCCTTGTCCCCGATGGCTTCAAAATAAATGCGGCCTTGCGGGAAGGCGGGAATCCGGTAAGTGTAGGGGTACCATCCCCGGAGCAGGCTGTCGGGAAGGTTCTGGTCAATCGTGTCGATTGGGAAGTATTCGCCCGGATAACGTTCATCGGTATATCCGACAATCATCTTTTCATCGTTGTAACCTTGGTTTTGCCGGTAGTGTTGGAAGGATAGTTCGATGCAGGGGGCGGACTGCAACGAGGGTGTCAGCACACGGGTCTGGGTTCCCCGGCCAAGGGCAAAACTGAAAAAGTAAAGGTAGTTTCCACCTTGGAAGGCTTCGATGCCCGAATTCCCTACACTCCAATAATAGTCCGCCGTGGCATGGGGGACGAGGATTTCTTCCTCCCAACAAGGCGGGAAAAGCTCCCCGGGAGGCAGATTTTCAAAGTTTTCCGCATAAGGGAGGGAAAAGACGGGACAAGGGGTGGAAAAATGGGTGGAAACCGCTTGGCTGGTGTCGCCTAAGGGACAAATGGCATGGACATCGACCTGGTACCGGCTTCCGGGTTCCAAATTCTCCAAAACGATTTCGCTTTGAGGGCAATGCTGTATCCGGGAACTGCCGGAAGCCGCTTGGTAACGAACCCGGTAAGTATATTCGTCTTCCCGATCGTGTCCCCAATCCAAACGGGCCGTGGAAGCGGTAAGTTCCAGAACTTGGATCTCTTGGACCGGGTGGTTGCAGACGCCGGTGGAAAAACGGCTGAGGCTTTCATCGCTGGTGTCGCCTTGGGGACAGACTGCTGCAAGCCGGATTTCGTATTCGGTACCGGATTCGAGATTTTCGAGCCGGACCGGATTCTCCAGGCTTGGAATCGAGTGGATTTCCTTGGGCGCGTCTGCCGGATAGTAGGAAATCTTATGCGCGGAGGCACCTGATTTCCAGGATAAAACGGCTTCGTGCGCTTCGATGCCGGAGACTGTCAGGTCGTAAGGGCGGGAGCAGGAGGCCGGGGTGCGGACTTGCACGTTGTCGATACCGATGATTCCGAAACCGAAATTGCTGACTGCTTCAAAAACCACTTGCAGTTGGTTCCCGCCTTGGATTTCCACTTCCTTTGTCCCGGTTTTGCGGTTTTGTCGCAGTTCGAGTTCGAACACCGTGTCTGCCCAATCCCTGCCGTTGTAAAGGTTGTGCGCCAAGGTATCGTAGGTCCGTCCGGCATCACGGGTCAGGTAAACGGCAAGGATGGAGGGGCTTATGCTCTTGTGCCCTTCGGTATTGACGTATCGGAAGGAAAGCTGGAGCTTTGTCTGCCCGGAGATATGGAGGAAGGGGGAACGGAGGTAGTTGTTTTTGCCGGTTTTTGAAAGTTTGCTATCGAACATCATGTAGTTGCCGGAGGAATGGAGGCCGTTCCATTCGTGGTCATAGACCGAATGCCAGCGGTATCCGGGATGGGTCTCGCTTCCGCTTGAATTGTCCCAGCATTCCGGGATTCCTCCCTCTTCGGTGAAATTGAAATTCTCGCGGAACGGCAAGGTTTGGAGACCACAGGCGGTTTTGAACCGCAGTTCCGTGGCTGAGCTGGTGTCTTGGTCCGGGCAGAGGCTGCGGACAAGCACCTGGTAGCCTGTGTTGCTTTGCAAACCGGGGAGGACAGCCGGACTTTGGAGGCTGTGGAGACTCTGCCAGCCGTCCAAGCCGCTTTGCACGTTCTGGAAGTTTACCGGCTGGTTTGCTTCGGCTGTGTCACCGGGAACTTTCCGGTAGGAAATGATGGCTTCCCCGCTTGGATTCTCGTGTTCCACCAAGGCGGAATGCTCCTCGACGGCTTGTATCCGGGCCGATACGGGTTCATGACAGGAAACGACCGAAAGATCATCGATGTAGATGCCGTACCTGTTTTTTTCAGAATGCACGAGGAACCCGATATGGACAGTCTCGCCTTGGAAATCCGAAAGGTCGATGCTGATTTTCTGGTACTCGTCCAGGACCGACTCCCGGATGATGTAGAGCGGGAATTCCTGCAAGGCCATGATATCGTTGCCCGAAGTGGAAAGGTAAACACTGAGGTTCTCGGGATTCACATCGGTCCTGACCCGGTAGAAAAATTCCAGGGTGGCTGCTTTGTCCAAGTAAAGGGCGGGTGAAACCAACCAGTCCCAGGCCTCCTTGTCAGGGTTGAAGCTGTAAAAGGCACATTGGCCGGAGCGGGCTTTTTCCCCGCTTGTTTCCCATGTAATCCCGTCTTGGTTGGCATCGTAGGCTGTCCATCCGGGCGGAAGGCCGTTGTCCAAGCCGTCGAAATCCTCTACAAAGGGAAGCTGGTAAATGGGAGGTGGTTGGTCGGAATCCAAGGGGAAGAACGACCGGGCATGGACGAGGCTCGATGACGCCAGGCCCGTAGCGAGGAAAAAGGCCAAGAGGGAAACCTGTTTGAAGAACCGTGCCATGTGGTTCAAGAGTCCGCTTTGCGCGTTTTGGTTGTTTTCCCCTCTTTGTCCCGGTTCGTGCCGCCGGGTGCGCGGGGATTTGTTCTCCAGGGTGTCTGTAGTGTTCATTTGCTGTGTTTTTATGGAGATTGTTTTTGGGTTATTGAAGGCGTTTGGGTGTTCCTCCGGTAGTTTTCGAAGAGGCTTCCCTGTTGTCCGGAACTCCTTTCGTGCTGTCCGGGGGCCCTCCTTTATTGCCCGGGGCGCTTTCCAAGCTCAGATAGGGTTCGAGTCGGGCGAAGGTGCCCGAATCCATAAGGTTGACCCGGCGGATTTGTTGCAATTGGGAAAAGTTTCCATGTTTGAGGCGGTGCAAGTAGATTTCCTTGGCTTGGTAGTAATCGAGATAGGGATGGGTCCTCAAGGTGTAGAGGTCCGCTTGGTTGATTTTCAGCGGTCTTGGTTTCTGTTGCCGCAGATAGACGGAGGGGAGGATGCGTTGGAACAAAAGGGAGTCGATACCCCAGACCTCGCGCAGCTGGTCGAGCCGGACGAAACCTCCCAGACGTTCGCGGTAGGCCACAATCCGCCGGGCGTAGGCGGGCCCGATACCCCGCAATTGTTGGAAATCGAGGGTATCGGCTTGGTTGAGTTCGAGTTTGAATTCCTTTTTTATCATATAAGAGGGTGGTTTGTAGGTGGTCCGGTATGCCGGATTGGTATCGGCCGGGTATTTTGGGCCGGAGGAACCCGGGGATGTCCGGTTTGATGTCCAGGTGGTTTGTTTTGCTCCATCCTGCGGGAGTAATTCCGTCAAGATCCTGCCTGTTTCGGCGGAAAACTTCCATTCCTTGGCGGGTCTGACCACACCCCAGGCACGCAGGGCGGTAGTTGCCGCGATGCAGAGTAGAAGGATTCGGATGGACCGGCGGTCTCCTTTGGTGAGGGCGAACATGTAGCTGAACCGGAGCAGCCGGGTCCGGAGCCGTGCCCCACCGCCGCGAAACAGGCTGTGCAAAAGGAAGGGGAGACCTCCGGGGAGAGGAAATGGCTTCTTTTTTTTCTGCGTCCGGTTTTCCGGGCAAGGTTCCTTCCGGACCGGAGGGAAAAGATGTCGGGCTGTTTCGGAGGGCATGGCGGGCGGTTTTGGTCGCTTGTTTTTCCAATACCCTATATACGCCCGGCTTTGGATTTTATCGAAGGAAATTCTTGGAAACCGGCTTCGCAAGTTGCCGTGGGCTGCTTTTCAGGGAACCGGGCGCTATGGAGCCGAAGAAAAATGTGAAGAAAAATGCCCTGGAATCGAGGTCATGCAAAAGAAAAGTTATAATTTCGCCCAGTGGATTCATGGTTATGGCTTCTTTGGACAAGGAAACAATCGTTTGGATAACAGGAGCTTCTTCCGGAATCGGGGAAGCTTTGGCAAAAGCTTGGTCGGCGGAAGGCGCCAGGGTGGTCTTGTCATCCCGTAAACAAAACGAATTAGAAAGGGTCAAATCCGCTTGTGCTTGTCCGGAAAAATGCCATATCGTGCTTTTGGACCTTGCCGACCCGGACAGTCTGGATGCAGCGGCCAAAACCGTTTTGGAAACTTTCGGGCATGTGGATGTGTTGGTCAACAACGGAGGCATCAGCCAGCGTTCGTTGGTGTCGGAAACCCCCATGGAGATCGACCGCAAAATCATGCAGGTGGATTATTTCGGGGGTGTCCAATTGGCCAAGGCAGTCCTGCCTTCGATGATAGAACGGAAAAAGGGGCATTTCGTGGCCATCAGCAGTATCGTGGGCGTATTCGGCTTCCCTTACCGATCGGCCTACTCGGCGGCCAAACATGCCATGCACGGTTTTTATGAAACCCTGCGTGCGGAAAATTCGTCCCATGGCATCAAGGTCACGGTGGTTTGCCCCGGGCGTATCCTGACCCAGGTCTCTTTGCACGCGCTCAGGGCCGATGGAAAGGAATACGGCATCATGGACCACGCCCAGAAAAACGGGATTTCGGCCGAGGATTGCGCCCGTAGGATTATGAAGGCGGTCCGCAAAGGCAAAAAAGAAACTTATGTGTGCCGGAAGGACGTGTTGATGGTCTATTTCCGGCGCTACATCCCTGCTTTGTATTACATCTTGGTTGGAAAAGTGAAACCGAATTGAAAATCATGGGAAACACAGTAACGGGGAACTCGGGATCCATGTCCGGGACACCTATCATTTCAGGCATCCAGCAAATAGGAATCGGTGTACACGATGTCGCTTCGGCATGGCGTTGGTACAATGAATTTTTCGGGGTCGATGCCATCATCTTCGACGAGAAGGCACGGGCTACCTGCATGATGCCTTACACGGGCTGGCAGCCTTGCAACCGTCGGGCCGTCTTGGCTATCAACCTGCAAGGTGGCGGCGGGTTCGAGATTTGGCAACATCGCGATTTTATACCGCGTGAACCCGAATTCAAGGTACTGCCGGGCGATTACGGGATTTATGCCTGCAAGATCAAATGCAAAGATGTGACCGCGGCTCATAAGCTGTATATAGAGAAGGGGCTTGATGTGACGGAAATGTACAGGGATGCCGTGGGAAGGGATTATTTTTATGTGAAGGATCCGGATGGCAACCTTTTCCAATTGCTCCAAGTGGGGGAAGAGGGGGCTTGGTTTGCCAAGCAAGGCAAGTTGACCGGAGGCGTGTTCGGGGCCGTGATCGGATGCGCCGACATCGAGAAAGCCGTGGCTTTTTATCGTGATATGCTGGGTTACGACCGGGTTTGCAGTCGGGAGGAAGGCCAATTCAAGGATTTGAGCCAGCAAGGGACCCCGGGATGCAATTTCAAACGGGTGTTGTTGTCCCATACCAAGGCACGCACGGGTGGTTTTTCGCGTTTGCTCGGCCCTTCGGAAATCGAGTTGATCCAGGCTTTGGACCGTCCCACACCGGTTCACAAGATTTTTGAAAACCGTTTTTGGGGCGAAGTGGGTTTCATACAGATTTGCTATGACATACGAGGCATGGCGGCTTTGAGGGACAGGGGCAAGGCCTTGGGCGCACCTTTCAAGGTGGACAGCATCTACGAGAGTCCCGAATTCGCCATGGGGGATGCCTCCGGGCATTTTGCTTATAATGAAGACCCTTCGGGGACTTTGATTGAGTATGTGGAAACCTATCGGGTTCCTATCATGAAAAAATGGAACCTGTTTTTGGACTTGCGACGTTTTGATGCCAATAAGCCTCTTCCGGATTGGATAGTCAAGGCCTTGCGCTTTACGAGGAAGAAGAGTATACCTGATTGATTTCCAGTGAGGTGTTCTCAGTGCTCGAATTCAGCCATGAACCGGGTGCAAGCCGGAGGACAAATTTAGAAGCTGTTTAAAATTTCTTACAATCCTGAAAACGAAGGTTTTTGTTTTGACACAGCCTGATGCCTTGATTGGAGTGAAGGTTATTCCCCGCCTGCTTGGTATGGCACGAACGGGCGGGTTTTATTGGTTAGATCCATGAAGGACCCATTGTCACATAAGGCGTTCACTCGTTTGTTTTCCAGGGAATTCCTTCCGCTTTGGATTGCTTGGGGGCTTTATTTGGCAGGCGCATCCCTGTTGTCCGGCACCTCTTTTTTCTGGGATTCGGTCTCGGTGATTTCCCGTCCTGCCACTTTCTTGTACGACAATCATTTTTCGAGCTTTTCCTTCCCGGATGGTACGGTTTCGGACAATTTGCCTTTGAGCGTGCTGTTGGCTGCTTGGTGGATGGTTTTCGGCCGGACTTTGATTTCGACCCATATCTTGTTCATACTCTTTGGGCTGTGCCTTATCTATCAGGTTTTCATGCTTTGCCGGGAGACTTTGGACCGTTATTCGGGACAGGTACCGTCGGGACAAACGGAGGCCGCTGTCATGGTTTCGCAGGCTCATCTTGTCCGTGAAGGCGGGGGGGAGCGTAAAATCTTGCCTTTCGTGTTTTTTCTGGTGCTTGCCGATACCACTTTGACGACCCAGTTGCTGATACCGATGTTTGATTCGGTGATGTTGCTTTTTGCTCTGATGTGCTTGAGGGGAGTCCTCTCGGAGCGTCCGGCCCAGGTACTTTGGGGGGCGTTTATCCTTGCCATGTTGCGGAGCCGGGGTGTGTTTTTATGTGCGGGTCTCGGAATTTTTGCTTTGATATTGTGTTTGCTACGGGAAAGGAGGCGGGTCGGGGTGAATCCGGGTTTGCAAGGAAGAGCGGCCCGGAAATACTTTTTCCGGGCGATGGGGCGGGAAGTCTTGTTGTTCCTGCCTGCTGCAGCTGTGGCGGCATTCCTGTTTTCTGTGCAATTTTGCCTGCAAAAGGAAGTTTTCGGCTTGGCCGCCGATTCGCCTTGGCATTTTGCTACCAAGGAGAGGATTTTCGGGAACTGCATGGCGTTTCCCCTTTTCTGGCTTGATTTGGGGAAAGGATTTTTGTGGTTTGCCATGCTTGTTTTGTTGCTGCGTTACGGCTGGAATGCCTGGTGGAAAAGTTTGCCCAAGCCTCTTGTGGGCGCCCATGCTTGCTTGTCGGCGCTTTTCTTTGCGATGACCGTGCCTTTCATCAATTCTTTTGGCGGACGCTATTTCTTGATTTTGTATATTTTGATGCCTTTGATTTTGGCGGTTTCGGCCTTCCGTTTGATGAAGTTGAACCATGTCCGGCTGCTTTTTGCGGCCTTGACTTTGGTTCTTTGCAGCGCGCATACGGGTTGGTATTCCACCTTGACAGTCAAGCAATGGGATTCCTCTTTGGCCCATCTTCCTTATTACGGGTTGCGGGCGGAGATGTTGGCGTTCTTGGAAAGCCGAGGGGCGGAACCCTCCCAGGTGCTATCCTTTTTCCCGGCCGACAAACCTGCCCGTCTGATTGATTTGGAACGGGCCGGTGAAGGCGTTTGGGCCACGGAAGAGTTCGCTGTTGCTCCGGAGGATGCCGATTACATATGGTTCAGCAATGTTTCGAACCAATTCGACCGTTCCCGGTTAGGAATCGACAGTTCGTTTGTCTTGTTGAAACGGATGGAAAAAGGGACTATTTTCATGGAATGCTGGCAACGGCCTTGAACGGATATGGTTTGGATTGCTTCCGGAGTGTTTTTGCCCGGAGGCTCCGGGTCAGTGCAGGCTGATTTTTATTTCCATGTCGGCTTCGAGCCGGATTTTTGCTTTCTCGAAATTAGGTAGGGTAATGCCGTTGGAAATGCCATAGTCTTCCTTGGGGATGCCTAAGGCGTTCTTGTCCAGATCCCCGCTCATGTTTTCGTCGTGGTAGGCTCCCACGGCATAGCTGCCTTGGGGAAGTTCGAACTCGCAGGAAACCTCTCCTTTGCGAGCCGGGATGATTTGGTATTGGTAGGCGGATTTGGTATCGAAGGCCCCTTCTTCCTTGTCATAGACCCCGACCAGGATTTGCCCTTGGGTGTGGGTTATGTTCTCCACAAGGACCTTTAATTTGAGGGTGGGGACTTTTTCTTGGGCCGGGAGCAGTCCGCTAAGGGGGATGGCAAATAGGAATGCCATGATGAGGGTTCTGTGTTTTGGATATCGGTCGAACATGTTTTTTTTGCGAAGATACGTTTTCTTCGCTTCATGGCGGGATCGGCTTCCAGGAGTCTTCTTTTTGCCATGGGTTTTTGCCATGGGGAAGGCCGGTTTGCAAATTCAAAAAAAAAGTGTACCTTTGCAGCCCTTTCTGGTGAAACCCGGATGTAAAAGCCGGTATGCCAGGGAGCATCTACCAGACCTGATATATTTTCCGGGGGTCACGTAGCTCAGCCGGTAGAGCACATCCCTTTTAAGGATGGGGCCCTGGGTTCGAATCCCAGCGTGACCACAGTTTTGGAAGCAGGAATTCCCGCTTGGCAAAGAAGTGGAGTTTACAAGAACGTAGGCTCCACTTTTTTCCATGGCAAAGGGTTCGCCCGGAGGGAAGCGTTTCTTCCGACTTGGAAAGATGCCGGAGTGGTCGATCGGGACGGTCTCGAAAACCGTTGTATCCTTTCGGGTACCGAGGGTTCGAATCCCTCTCTTTCCGCTGAATACGCGGGGCAAAAGCGGACAGCAAACGGACAAAAAAGAGGGTGCCTCAAATATTTCTCGATTTGATACACCCCCTTGCACCGAAAATGGGTCGCTTTCGCGCATCTTCATTCATGGCGCAAAGATTTTCAAAGTGTTCATGGACCCGCTCCGCTCGGTTCTCTGTCTCGGGATAGCTCAAACTTCGTTTGGTTCTGCGCCCGGCTTCGTCGAAAGCTTGGTTCTGACGCACTGTCTGAAGAAGGTGCCAAAGTTTGTCTTGGGATGATTCTTTTGCCTTTTTGAAGCAGGAATCCTTCTCCCAAGGACAAATCCCCGGACTCTATCAGAACGGGTTCGGGTCGTTTTCAGGATTGTATTCCGGTTCGTTTTCCAATTTTTCTGGTACCCGGGGCAGGGCTTCCACGCCTTGCAACACGCTCGGGTTTTCGTTTCGTTTGCTCCCTAACATGGTCAGGTTCTGGGCCTCGATTTCAGTGACGTAACGTTTGCTCCCGTTTTCTTCCCAGGAGCGGGTCCGGAGGCGGCCTTCCACGTAGACTTGGCTTCCTTTCTGGAGGTATTTGGCGGCCACTTCAGCCAGACCTCTGAACAAGACAACGATATGCCATTCGGTATGTTCGATGCGTTCGTTCTGCTTGTTGCGGTAGACCTCGGTCGTGGCGATGGCCAGGCGGACTTTTTTGTTCCCGTTGTCGAAGGTGTAAACTTCCGGGTCCCGTCCCAAGTTCCCGATCAGGATTACTTTGTTGATTCCACTCATGACATTGAAATTTTTGTTGTTCGTAATCGGCAGGAAGCGGCTCTGGGCACTCTTCGCTGCCCTGCTTTGCCTTAAAACGTCCGGACCGGGCTTTTATCGGGATTCCGGGTGTTAAAAAAGTTTAAAATGGCTTTCAAGGGGGACAAGAACTTCTAAAATGCCTTGCAACGACTTCCGGAATCGGGCACATGTCTTGTTGGTCCTCTTTGTGTTCATCGGGATTTTTACCCTCCTTGGAAACGGCTTTCGAAATCGGCGAAGAATTTTTCTATGTTTTTGGGAACCGCTAAGTTCCCAATCTCTTGATAAGCTATCTTTTGGCAGCCTTGTTCCGTTGCGAGGACTTGTTTTGCCAAGGCCGAACGGGCATCGAGTTCGTAGAAAAAGATACTTAACCGGCGGTGGCTGAGGGTCTGGGTGTAATGTTTCAAAAACCGCAGGCCCTCTTGGGTCGCGCCTAAGTTTTCGGCCAAATAGCCCGTACCCTGGAATGCGGACAGCCCGGAAGCCCCGGACCCCCTTTTCTTGCTCCGGGAACCACGTCCGGAACCCGTTTCCAAAGACTTGTTGCTTTCAAGCCCGGAGTGTCGCTCCGGAAGGGTCGGCAAATCGAACATGCCCCGCCAGAGGTCATCGTAGCCCCGTTTCCGGACCCAGATGCCCTCGCTATCGGCAATGAGCAGATAGTGTAGTTCCTGAAGAGTCAAGGCCTCTTTTTTCTTTTTGACCGGAAGCTGGGAAACGACATCGTGCCGGAATGCGTGGCAGATTCCGGCGAAAGGGCAAAGGGCGCCCCCTTTCGGTCCGGATTCGAGCCGGGTGTGGGAGCCGGGTCTACCCGGGCTGTTTCTTGCCGGGAACCCGGGGAAAAGTTCCGCTTGGGGAGGTTCCCTTTTGCAAAGCGGGGAAAGCGGAGTGCAGGCCAATGCCCCGAACTCCATGACGGCTTGGTTGAACAGTCCGGGACGGCTCAAAACGATTTCTTTTTGCAAGATACTGGATATCTGCTTTTTGCAGGCGGAGGACGTGGCCTCCTCGAAAATGCCGTGCAGGCGGCACATAAACCGGATTACATTGCCGTCCACAACCGGGTAGGCCATGTCGAAAGCGAAGGAGACGATGGCGGCAGCCGTGTAATCACCCACGCCGGGCAAGGCCCGGATGAAATCGTAGGAGCGGGGAAATTCACCTCCGCATTCCGCTGCAAGGATGCGGGCTGCCTTATGCAGGTTCCTGGCCCGCGAGTAGTACCCGAGGCCTTGCCACGATTTCAGGACCTCGTCTTCGGAAGCTGTGGCAAGCGCTTCCACCGAAGGAAAACGCATGATGAAGCGTTCGTAATAAGGCAAGCCTTGTGCCACGCGGGTCTGTTGGAGGATGCTTTCCGAAAGCCAGATCCGGTACGGGTCGCGGGTCCTCCTCCAAGGCAAATCCCGCTTGTTTTCTTCGTACCAGTTTGTCAATTGTTCGTGAAACTGCACAGTATGTCGTTTATGGGGTGGAAACGGCCAGTCCGCTTCTTTTTCCCGGAGGCCTGTCCGGGTTCCAACCGTATATCGGATCTTTTTACAAAAATACGATTTCTTCTTCCATGTGCTAACCGGCTGCTTCGACCGTAGAAAGGACCGCTTCGGGAACGTGGGAATTTCCGGTCGGTACAGTTTCCAAAAAATATTATCTTTGCGCCCTGTATTTTTGGATATTAGCGGAAACGACCGCCTTTTCTCCTTCGTCAAGGGAGAGGGAAACCTCCTGGAAAGCGGGGGGAACGCCTCCTTCCAGGCCCCGCTTCGTTGGCGGGGGACGGAAAAGTCAGGGCAAGGTAAGGAATCCGCTATCCCGGCCTTGGTGCCAGGGACCCGGACAGGTGTTGAATTAAAAAACATATAAAGCAATGACAAAGGCAGAAGTAGTGGCGGAAATCGCTGAAAAGACTGGAATTGAAAAAGTTACTGTTTTGGCTACCGTTGAAACGATGATGGAAGTCATCAAAGAGAACATGGTCAAAGGGAACAATGTTTACCTGCGTGGTTTCGGCAGTTTCATCATCAAGCAACGGGCCCAGAAAACCGCCCGCAACATCACCCAAGGCAAGTCGATGATTGTTCCTGCACACAAGATTCCCGCGTTCAAGCCGGCGAAACCTTTTGTTGTGGCCGTGCGGAACGAGGTGAAGTAATTCCTGTTCCGAAACTCCAGGCCTGTCCGGAATGGCTTGGATGCGCAGGGTTTGCTTCGGATGATTCCCGTTTGTTCCGGGACTCTCCCAAGTGAACCCTGTGTCTATTATATGTATCGGATAAGCTTGAAAGATAAAGTTTTAGATTTCACGAGTGAATAAAGAATTGATTGTGAACGCAACCGCCCAGGAGGTCGTGATAGCCCTTTTGGAGGACAAGGTCTTGGTTGAGCTTCACAGAGAAAAGAACAATACCCAGCATTCCGTAGGTGATATCTTTTTGGGGAGGGTGAAGAAAGTCATGCCGGGTCTCAACGCGGCTTTTGTGGATGTCGGGGCGCCGAAGGAAGGATTCTTGCATTTTTTTGATTTGGGACCCCAGGTGCAGGCTTTGCACAAGTTCACCAGCTGCGCTTTGAACGGCGACAAGTCCCAGTTGGACATCTCCAATTATAAGCTTAAGGAAGACTTGCCCAAGACGGCCAAGATTTCTTCCGTTTTGAAACAAAACCAGTTTGTCTTGGTCCAAGTGACCAAGGAACCGATTTCCACCAAGGGCCCCCGTCTGAGTTCGGAAATATCCTTTGCCGGGCGTTACGTGGTCCTGATCCCGTTCTCGAATAGGATTTCGATTTCTTCAAAAATCAAGAACCCGGATGAGAAAGCCCGCCTGAAAAACCTTGTCCAGAGCGTGCGACCCAAGAATTTCGGGGTTATCATACGCACGGTGGCCGAAGGGAAGACGGCTGCCGAACTGCATGCCGACATGGATTCCCTGTTCCGGAAATGGGAACAAATCAAGAACCATCTGCACAATATCACGCCTCCGGTGAAGGTGTGCAGCGAGATGGACAAGACCGTGAGCATACTGCGCGACTTCCTGACCAACGACTTCGACCAGATCGCGACCAACAGCGAGGAGATATACGAGGAAATCAAGGCGTATGTGGGAACCATTGCACCCGAGAAGAAGAACATTGTCAAGTATTACAAGGAAAGGGAACCGATTTTCGACCATTACGGGGTCACGAAACAAATCAAGGCTTCTTTTGGCAAGGTGGTCAATATCAAGAGGGGAGGCGCCTATTTGGTGGTGGAACACACCGAAGCCATGCATGTGATAGACGTCAATAGCGGGCATCGGGTCAATGCGGATCAAAGCCAGGAAGACAATGCATTGGAAGTGAATCTGGAGGCTGCCGCCGAGGTGGCCCGTCAAGTCCGGCTGCGCGACATGGGGGGCATCGTCATCGTGGATTTCATCGACCAGCGGGATCCCCAAAACCGTAAGACCTTGTACGATTCCATGGTCAAGTTCATGGAAAACGACCCATCCAAGCATACGATTTTGCCGCCGACCAAGTTCGGCCTTATCCAGATAACCCGCCAGAGGGTCCGGCCCCAAACGCAGATAGATGTTTTGGAAACCTGCCCCGCTTGCGGGGGAACGGGCCAGATCCGGCCCAGTGTCTGCGTGGTGGATGATATAGAGCGGGATGTGGAATATTTGATCAAGGATACGAACGCCAAGCATTTCTCCATTGTGCTCGGGCCTTATGTCTATGCCTACATGATTCGTAGATTCCGTGCCTACCAACGTATGTGGTGGCGGAAATACCATCGGTGGATTGCCTTGAAGGAAAGTCCCGCTTTCGGGTTCCTGGAATACAAGTTCCTGGATAGGAACGGGGAAGAGATAAAATTGTGACATCCCGCTTAGGATTGGCTTATGAAAATACGGGTAGAAAGAGATGCTTCTGTCCGGGAGGTGCTGGAGGAATCTTTCCCGGAAACATCCAAGACACATATACGCAAGATGTTGCGTTACGGTTGCGTGAGCGTGGACGGGGCCGTGGTCCGGCATCCGCAATTCATGCTCCGGGCAGGCTGGGAAGTGGAGATCAAGAAATACAAGGACAGGGAAGGGAGACAGCAAAAAGCGCCATTCAAGATTCTCTATGAGGACGATATCCTCATGGCTGTTTACAAGCCTGCCGGTATCCTTTCTTCGGGCAGGACCACAGAAAGGGTCCGCTCCATGTTCGGCATGGTGAACCAATATGTTACGCAGTCGAGCCGGGGAAAGCTGCGGGCTTATACCGTGCATCGTCTCGACCGGGAAGTGAGTGGTATCCTCTTGTTTGCCAAGACAGAGGAGGCCAAGTTCTTCTTGCAGGAACATTGGACGGAGGTGGACAAACGGTATTTCGCCTTGGTCCACGGGATACCTCCCGAGCGGCAGGGGACCTTACAGTCCTGGCTCAAGGAAAATGCCCGCCAGGTGGTTTATTCCCTTGAAAACGAGGTTCCCGGAGCCAAATGGGCTGTGACCCGTTATCGTTGGTTGGATTCCTATACTTGGGAAGGCCGCAAGGTGGATGTCCCGGGGGAACCGGCATCCGCCCGTCCGGGAAGGGAGGCTTCCCCGGCGGTTCCTTTGCGTTCCTTGTCCGATGCGGATTTGTTCTCTTTGTTGGAAATCAAATTGGAAACCGGAAGGAAGAACCAAATCCGGGTCCATCTTGCCGATATGGGGTGTTCCATTGTGGGAGACCGGAAATACGGGGGGGGGCAGGACGACAAGGTGAAACGGACCATCCGTCTGCTGGCCTATTCCATCAGCTTTCCCCATCCTGTACAGCAAAGGCGGGTACATGTGGAGACCCGTATGCCCGACGGCTTTGTCTGGATAGGTCAAACCCATGAATATTAAGTAGATGACATTGTTTTCCCATCGGGTGCAATCTTGGCTGGAACGGAGCAGCTTCGGGCGTTTTGTCTTGAAGGTGTTGAACGTCAAGATGATTCGGTTTTTTATGGTGGCGGGTTTGAACACGGCGTTCGGTTACAGCCTGTTCGCTCTTTTGCGTTTTATCGGTTTGCACTACACGCTTGCGGCCTTGTTGGGGCAAATCATAGGAATCCTTTTCAATTTCCGCACTTACGGTGCCTTGGTGTTCAAAAACAAGAAGCTGAATCTGTTGCCCCGTTTTGTCTTGGTCTATGCGATTACGTATCTTTGCAATATCGGGGGCATGACCTTGCTGAAGCATTGGTTCGGCTTCAACGATTATGTGGTGGCGGCCATCATGTGCATTCCGGTCGGCCTGCTGGGCTTCCTGTTGAACAAGAAGTTCGTGTTCGAACGGATACGCCGCAGCAAGATGCAAGGAGCTTCCGCAGGAAAAGAGGTACCGCTTCCGGAAGCGGGTATGGACGAAAATGTTGAAAACAAATTGGCAAGATGATGAAAGCGAAGTTGACGGATTGGATACAAGGGTTCAAGGACGACAAGTCCAAACTGGTGTTCTACGTACTGGCCCTTCTGGCTTTGATTTTGATGGTTTGCGGCAGTTTTGATGCCGGGATGTCGGGAGACGAGGAAATCCATAACACCCAAGCGGCCCATATCTACGACTATTACAAAACTTTCGGGAAGGATGAGACGGCGGCGGTCGTGACCGAGACCTACAACCTGCCTCTTTACGGCCAGGTGGTGGATAACTTCGCCTATGCTTTGAGCCGCTGGTTCGGTATCAGCGATGTGATGCAAGTCCGCCATACACTTAATACGATTTGCGGCTGGTTGGCCATCTTGTTCACTTCCTTGATTGCGTTCCGGGTGGCGGGGCGCAAGTACTTGCCTGCCATCCTGACTTTTATTCTCTTTGTTTTCTCGCCTCGTTTCATCGGGCATTCGTTCAACGACCTCAAGGATGTCAACTTGGTGACATTCATGGTTATGGGGCTTTTCTACCTGACGGTTTTCCTCCAGGATTTCCCTAAGGTGAAGAAATCGACGATGGTCATGTTGGCTGTCAGCATCGGTTTGGCCATGGCTGTCCGCGTAGGGGGCTTGATTCTGGTGGCCTATTTCGGTTTGTTCGGTTTGCTCCGTTTTTGGCAACTTTCCCGCCAAGGGGCTTTCCCCAAAGGGAGTACGGGCAAGGAATTCTGGCGTTTGATCAAATACGGGGTCCTCACTTCCTTGGGTGGCTACGTGTTGTGCTTGCTGCTCTGGCCTTATGCGATGAAGGCGCCGGTGGAACACGTTTTCGGTTCTTTGATGTCCATGAACGCCTTTGCCATCAGCATCCGCCAGCTTTTCGAGGGTAGCATGCAGATGAGCAGTACCTTGCCTTGGTATTATACGCCCAAGTACATTTTCATGACGATTCCGGTTTCCGTGATTGCCGGGGCTTTGGTGCGTCTGGTGACGGGCTGGAAGAAGAAAGATTGGTTTTGGACGTTTTTCCTCTTGTTTTGTTTCGTTTTCCCGGTATTTTGGATTATCGTCACCAAGGCCAACGTGTACGGTGGTTGGAGGCATTCCATGTTCTGTTATCCGACTTTGGTCGCCTTGGCCGGGATAGGTTTCTATTCGCTGTATGAGGCTTTTTCGAAGCCGGTTTTGCGTTGGGGGTTGGGTGTGGCTTTGCCCTTGGTTTTGCTTATAGGGCCTGCTCGTCATATTTTTGCGAACCATCCTTACGAGTATGTTTATTTCAACGAATTCGTGGGGGGCGTGAAGAACGCCTACGGCAATTACGAGATGGATTATTATTATCATTCGACCCGGGAGGCTACCGAATGGGTCATGGCCCATGCCGATACCACAGGTTTGGAACCGGGAAAGAAAATCAAGGTGGCCACTTGGCATCCTTCTTCGGTAGGCTATTATCTGAAACAGGACACGGCTCATTTCCAATGTGTTTTCTCCCGGATTTACCAGATGGGGAACAACGATTGGGATTACGGGGTGTTCACGATTACCGGTATGAACCCTGAATGGATCAAGAACAAAGAGGTTTTCCCGCCCAAGAACACCGTCCATACAGTGGATGTGGACGGCGTGCCCATCTGCATCGTGCTGAAGCGGGAGGACAAGTCCGATTATTATGCTTACAAGGCTTGGCAGGCCGGGAAAACGGATAGTGCCAAGATGCTGTACCGGCAGGCCTATGCCGTCGACCCCGACAATGAACAAGTGCTGGAGAACATGGCCCGGATTTATCTGGATGAACACGAACCGGACACGGCCTTGTTCTATGCTTCGCGTTGGGTCCGGAACGTGCCTTCGAACGCGACGGCTCTTTCCCTCTTGGCGGAAGCTTCGTTCATGAAAGGGGACGTCCAAGGGGCCATGGGCGTGGCTTCGCAGATGAAGAAGTACATGCCTGGGGATGTCAGTGGTTATTGGATTGCGGCCAATTGCTATTTGCAACAGCGCAACCTGCAAATGGCTTTGAACGAATTGCAGGCTTTGGTGGCCATACAGCCTTTTGCTCCGGCCTACCAGCTTATGGCCCAGATTTACCAAGCGGCGGGACAGAGCCAGGCGGCGCAACAGTGCTTGAATATCGCTTCGCAGTTGCAGTAACGTTCCGGGGCGGTCTGTCCTAACGGGCAATCTGGCTTTGCCCTCGAAGATAGCTTGGTCTCGGCCATGCTCAAGCAAGGGATGCTTGGCATGGCGCTCGACTTTCGCTATCTGTGGCAGTCGCCGAAGATAGCTTGGTCTCGGCCATGCTCAAGCAAGGGATGCTTGGCATGGCGCTCGACTTTCGCTATCTGTGGCAGT
>CALUNB010000011.1 GCA_944321885.1 uncultured Bacteroidales bacterium
CCTTCCCGGTCGTGGAAATACTCCATGGCCCGGTCGGGATCCAAGGCCAAGTTGAACTGGTCCTTCCAACGGAACTCATAACGGGCCTTGCTCATCGCGTTGTCGCGGATTTCAGCACCCGGATGCTGTTTGGCAAGGTCGGCGGCATGGGCGGCAATCTTGTAGGTGATGATGCCTACGCGCACGTCTTCTTTTTCGGGAAGACCCAAGTGTTCCTTGGGGGTCACATAGCAAAGCATGGCCGTGCCGTACCAGCCAATCAAGGCAGCTCCGATGGCCGAGGTGATATGGTCGTAACCCGGCGCGATGTCGGTCACCAAAGGTCCCAAGGTGTAGAACGGGGCTTCCTTGCAGTCTTTGAGCTGCTTGTCCATGTTTTCCTTGATTTTGTGCATGGGAACATGGCCGGGACCCTCGATTAAGACCTGTACGTTGTGTTCCCAGGCTTTTTGCGCCAGTTTACCAATCGTTTCCAATTCCCCGAACTGGGCTTTGTCATTGGCATCGTGGATGCTTCCGGGCCGTAATCCGTCGCCCAAGGAAAGCCCGGTGTCGTATTTCGCCACCAACTCGCAAATCTCGTCGAAATGGGTGTAGAGGAAGTTTTCCTGTTGGTGGTACTGGCACCATTGGGCCATGATGGAACCGCCCCGGCTCACGATACCGGTGAGACGTTTCTTGGCATAGGGGATATGTTCGAGCAACAATCCGGCATGAATCGTGAAATAGTCCACACCCTGCTCGCATTGTTCGATCAAGGTGTCGCGGAAAAGCTCCCAGGTAAGCGCCTCGGCCTTGCCGTTCACTTTTTCCAAGGCTTGGTAGATAGGCACAGTCCCCACCGGTACCGGGCAGTTCCGGATAATCCATTCGCGGGTTTCGTGGATATTGGCCCCCGTGGAAAGGTCCATCAAGGTGTCCCCGCCCCAGCGGCAGCTCCAGACGGCTTTTTCCACTTCTTCCTCGATGCTGGAGGAGGTGGCGGAATTGCCGATGTTGGTGTTGATTTTGGTCAGGAAGTTGCGACCGATAATCATGGGTTCGCATTCCACATGGTTGATGTTGGCCGGAATCATGGCCCGCCCGGCGGCAATCTCGCTGCGGACGAATTCGGGCGTGATATGGGTCTTGATACCGGCAGCTTCGGCGTTCTGGTTCTCGCGGATGGCCACGTATTCCATTTCCTCGGTGATGATGCCCTGCTTGGCATAGTACATCTGGCTCAGCTGGTGGCCTTCCTTGGCCCGGTAAGGCTTGCGGATATGCTCGAAACGCAAGTGGTCCAGGCTTTTGTCGTTGAGGCGCTGGTTCCCGTATTCGGAAGTCATGCGCGGGAGTTGTTCGGCATCCCCCCGGCGTTCAATCCAGGAAGAACGGATGTCGGGAAGCCCTTTGCGGAGGTCGATTTCCGCTTTCGGGTCGGTATAAACCCCGCTGGTATCGTACACGTAAACCGCTTCGTTGGGCGTATGGACTCTCTTCCCGTTCACGATGTTCACGGTGTCCACCAAGTTGATTTTGCGCATGGGCACTTGGATGGGGAACATTTTTCCGGGCATGTACACTTTTTCCGAACCGGGGAAAGGACGGCGGGAAATGATATGTTCTTCGGGCCTGCTGTCGGCTTTTTTCTTTGTGTCTGGCATGGCTTTTTCTTTTTTAACGCTTCCTGGAAAATCCTCATTCCGGGTTTTCAGGATAGCAAGGGATTTTAAACAGATTCTTTAACCTAAGAAGGAGGTAAGGGGGCTGCTGGCTTGGGCCGTGAACGTGGGCTGGGCCGGTTCGGCCTCGAAAGCCATGCGTCCGGCTTCCACCGCCAGTTTGAAGGCTTGGGCCATCAGGACCGAGTTCCCGGCAACCGCCGTGGCAGTGTTGAGCATGATGGCGTCGGCCCCCATTTCCATAGCCTCGGCGGCATGGGAGGGAAGCCCGATTCCGGCATCGATGATGACCGGTACATTGCTCTGGCGGATGATGATTTCAATCATGTCCTTGTTCCTCAGTCCCCGGTTGCTGCCAATCGGGGCGGCCAAAGGCATCACGGTGGCGGCTCCGGCCTCTTCCAAAAGCTTGCAGAGCACGGGGTCGGCCTGGACATAAGGCAGCACGACAAATCCTTGTTTTACAAGTTCCCGTGTCGCTTTCAAGGTTTCTACCGGGTCGGGAAGCAGGTATTTGGAATCCGGATGGATTTCAAGTTTTATCCAATGGGTTCCCAGGGCTTCCTTGGCCAGTTGGGCGGCCAGGATGGCTTCTTCGGCCGTACGGGCTCCCGAGGTATTGGGCAGGAACGTCACGCCGCAACGACGGATATGGGCCATCATGTCGTCTTGTTCGTTTCCCGTGTCGATGCGTTTGAGGGCTGCCGTGACCATTTCGGCCCCGGAGGCTTTGATGGCTTCTTCCATCAGGCGGTTGGAACTGTATTTGCCCGTTCCCATGATCAGGCGGGAACTGAATTCCTTTCCGGCGATGACTAATTTTTTCATATTCGGTATTTTTTTTTGTTTCTTTTTTTTCGGGCGAACCCATCGGGTACTCCCTCCGGCTTTGTTCCGGTGTGTCCTTAGGGCCGGTTCCCGTTCTTCCTTCTTTCCGGGCGAAGCCGGTTTGTTTTTCCGGGCGAACCGAGGGCGGTTGGAGGCTGGGCGGACGTTTTTCAGTATCGTCCGTTTCGTGTTTTACGGTCGAGTTTTACGGTCGAGCCCGGACACTTTTCAGCCGAATCCGAGTCGTTTTGCCGCGTGCTTCGGTGCCTATGGCCGCAACCGTCCGTTTTTTTGTCTGCCGGGAGCTTCCGTTCGCGTTTCCTGGATGGTTCAGATGCTGTGCAACAGTTTTTCGCTGAACGCCTTGGCCGTAGCTTGCGGGTCTTCGGCTTTGAGCAGGGCCGAACTGATGGCAATCCCATGCACGCCGCAGGACATCAGGTCTGGGCAATCTTCCGGAAGAATCCCGCCTATGGCGTAAACTGGAAGCTCCAGATGGTGTTCCCGGGCTTTTTGCATGCGTTGCCGGTAGCCTTCCAGTCCCAAAATAGGACTGAGGTTTTCCTTGGTCGTGGTGAAACGGTAGGGACCCAAGCCGATGTAATCCCCTCCGGCAGCTTTGATTTCCAGCATGTCTTCCCAGTTGTTGGCCGTGCCGCCAATCAAAAAATCCGGGCCGAGGATTTTCCGGGCTTCGCGGATAGGCATGTCGTTCTTGCCTAAATGCACCCCGTCGGCTTTGAGGCTTTTGGCTAATTCCACATGGTCGTCAATCACGAAAAGGGCCTTGTAGGCGCGGCAGAGTTCCTGGACGTGCAAGGCTTCCTGGCGGCACTCTTCCTCATGGGCATGTTTGAGCCGGAACTGGATCCAGCGGATGCCGCAGGAAAGGGCCAGCAGGGCAGATTCCCCGGTCGTGTAGTGTTCATCAGCGTGGGTGATGAATTGTATTTTGGGTAGGCGTTGACGTTCGATGGGCATTGTTGCGTGTTTTGTGCGGTGTGTGGTGATAGGCAATTCGCTCTCTGCGCCTTGCATCTCTCGACAAACCGCGAAAGGAGTACTCAAAGGTTTTATCTGGCTGCAAGCGTTCTTTCGCTTCAAAGAGGCGAGTGTCGGGCCGTTCCTCTTGCACGGAGGTTGCATTTTATCGGTTGCAACTGTCTTCCGTTTCAAAGGGCGAGGAACAGGTTTTCCAGCTTTTTTCCCAACTCTTTCAAGTCCCCGTCCTGGGCGAAGTCTTTCCAAAGGCATCCCAATAAGGCGGCCCCGCCGAAACCGTATTGCCGGACTTGGTCCAGATTCCCGGCATCCACACCGCCGAGGGCGAAGACTTGGTGGTCCAAGACACCTTGTCGGCGGGCTTCTTCCAAGGCACTCTCGCTGAACGCACGGGTATAGCCTTTTTTGGAAATGCTGTCGAACAGAGGGCTCAGGAATACATAATCGCAATGCGTCTTGTATTCGCGCACTTCCTCGAAGTTGTGGCAGGAGGCACTGTGGGGCAGGGAATGCTTTGCCTGGCCTTCGGTGTCGTTTGCCGGATTGGGACTTCTCGTTTCCTTTCTCGTGGAACCCTGCGCTTCGGGAAAGTTTGCGAAAGTGGCATTTGCCTTTCTTTCGTCCTCCGCCTCCCATTGCCGGAATGTTTGCAGGTTCCGCCGGTTCAAGTGGAAACCTTGCAAATTCCAAGCCTCTACCAGTTCCAAATGGTCGTGCAAGCGGATTTTGGAGCGGCAAGCAGGGCTGAGTTTTTGCAACAAGGCTTCGGTGTCGGTCCGGTTCCAAGCGGGCTTCCTCAAATGGAGGGCCTTGAACGGGAAACGGGCCAGCAACTCCAATGCCTCGCTTTCGCCGGGAAGTCTTTCCGGCCAGGACAAGGCCACCAAGGCGAAGGAGCGTCCGGCTTCCCGGAAAGTCCCGGGAATGGATACGGATGGGGATGCGGCAGCATCCGGCAGTCGTTTTCCAGCTTCCGTTACAGCCCGTTGCTGGCTTTGAGTCATGGTCGTTCGTCGAAAAAAGGTTATACGGGGAAAGCTAAGAAAGAAACCGGGGACATCCCTGCGTCGGCATTACCCGCATCAGGTTCAATGGGTCTGATCTCAGCCTTTCGGCACCCCTGTCGTTCGTACGGCTTCCCGCGGCATCAAGGAGGCCGCGGAACCGGAAAGCGTTGCAAAAATAAGTTTTTTTCCGATACGAGCTATCTTTGCCTCCAAGATGGAAACACAAGGAATTTCTTTGGAAACGGAACGCCTGATACTCCGGCCTTGGAGGGAGTCCGATGCCGCCTCCCTTTACAAATATGCCCGGGATCCCGATGTGGGGCCGAAAGCAGGCTGGCCCCCGCATGTTTCGGTGGAACATAGTTTGGAAATCATCCAGACCGTTTTCGCCGCGCCCGAAACCTATGCGGTCGTGCTCAAGGCAACAGGCGAAGCAGTGGGTTGCGCCGGCATTCTGCGGGGCGAAGCCATGAATGGCGAGGCCATGGCGGCCGAGGATGCGGAATTGGGCTATTGGATAGGAAAGCCTTATTGGGGGAAAGGCTTGATTCCGGAAGCCGTGCGATGCCTGTTGAGGCGCTGTTTTTCCGATTTGGGCGTGAAAGCGGTATGGGGCGTGTACTACGAGGGGAACCACGCTTCAGGCCGGGTCATGGAAAAATGCGGCTTGCGCTTCCACCATACGGAAAAGGACAAGCTTTCCCCCCTTGGTGACCGGCGGACGGAACACCACCTGCGGATTACGGCCGGGGAGTGGGCGCTTTGCGGACAATCTGCATGAACTCTTCCCCGGTGATGGTTTCCTTCTCGATCAGGAAGTTGGCAGCTTCGTGCATGATGTCCATGTTCTGCCGGATGATTTCCCGGGCCTTTTCATGGGCTTCTTTGATAATCCGCAGGACTTCCCGGTCGATGTCAGCGGCCGTGTCGGCGGAACAGGCCAGGGATGTATCTCCTCCCAAATAGGCGTTGTCGAGGGTCTCCAAGCCCATCATGTCGTATTTTTCGCTCATGCCGAAACGGGTCACCATGGCCCTTGCCAGGCGGGTGGCCTGTTCGATGTCGTTCGAAGCCCCGGTTGTGACCGTATGGAAGATGATTTCTTCCGCCGAGCGACCCCCGGTCAAGGTGGCGATGCGGTTGAAAAGGTTTTCCTTGCTCAAAAGCATTTGTTCCCCTTCGTCCACTTGCATGGTGTAGCCCAAGGCACCGGAAGTACGGGGGATGATGGTGATTTTATGTACCGGAGCGGAATGGGTCTGCATGGCAGCTACCAAGGCGTGCCCGATTTCGTGGTAGGAAACGATTTTCTTTTCTTCGGGCGAAAGGATTTTGTTTTTCTTTTGAGCCCCGGCAATCACGGTTTCCACACTTTCTTCCAAATCGGCGGTGGTGACTTGCTGGCGGCCCATCCGGACGGCCCGCAGGGCGGCTTCGTTGACGATATTGGCCAATTCGGCACCCGAAGACCCGGCTGTGGCCTGGGCCACGATATCCAGGTTGATGTTGTCGTGCTTGATTTTTCCCAAATGTACCTTGAGAATCGCCTTGCGGCCTTCCAGGTCGGGCAATTCCATTTGGATGCGGCGGTCGAAGCGGCCCGGACGCAGCAAGGCCTTGTCGAGGCTTTCGGGACGGTTGGTGGCGGCCAGGATGACAACCCCTTTGCGGCCGTCGAAGCCGTCCATTTCCGTTAACAACTGGTTGAGCGTCTGTTCCCGTTCGTCGTTGCTGCCGAAGCCGGTGTCGCGTTTTTTGCCGATGGCGTCGATTTCATCGATGAAGATGATACAAGGGGCTTTTTGGTTGGCTTGCTTGAAAAGGTCACGGACCTTGGCTGCACCCATGCCCACGAACATCTGTACGAATTCCGAACCGGATATGGCGAAGAACGGCACCTTGGCTTCTCCAGCCACGGCCCTGGCAATCAAGGTCTTCCCAGTACCCGGAGGGCCGACCAACAAGGCGCCTTTGGGAAGGGAGGCCCCGATTTTGGTGTATTTGTCGGGATTATGCAGGAAATCGACGATTTCACTAAGGGCTTCCTTGGCTTCATCCTGGCCTGCCACATCCGAAAAATTGGTCTTGATGTCCGATTCGGCATAGATCTTGGCGCCACTGCCGCCGAAGGACATGAAGTTTCCGCCCGAACCCATGCGGGACTGTATGCTTTTGGTAGCTTGTTTCCAAATCAGGAAGAAAATCAAGCCGGGCAGGACCCAGAGCAACAAGAAGTTGAGGATGGGGGAGTTTTCTTGGGGCACTATCTCGTTGAACGCGATTTTCCCGTCCGGGTTAGGGCTTTCGGCTTCCAGCAGGCGGTTCACCAAGTCCGGATCATGGATTTCCCCGGTCTGGTAGGTCGTGGGTTTCTGGGTGGAGTCGATCGCCACGAAATAAATCTGGCCGTTTTTTATCGTGGCACGGGTCACTTGCCCTTGTTCCACTTTGGCGATGAAGCTCCCGTAATCGGTTCCCACGATGCGTTTCTGGTTGAAAAGCGGGAAAATCATGCCGTTGAGGAACAAAATAATGAGAATGGCCCAAAGAAATCCGTAGTAGGAATTGTTGCTGTTGTTGTTTTTCTTGGTTTCCGGTTTGTTGGTTTTGTCGGTTTCTGTTTTCATCCTGCTCGGGGATTACGGGTTGGTACTTTTGTCGTTTTGGGAAGCCGGGGCGGGATACCCGTCCGGACTCGGTGGCCGGATTTGGCTTGGTTTGCAAAAATAGTCTTTTTTGAAAATATCGATATTAAAGAAAGGTTAAAAAAACTTAATAAGGTGGTAATTTATAAATAAAATTTATGAAATGGCAAACACGGGGCGTTTTTTTGGTGGAATCCTGTAGTCCGCTTTGGTCGGAATTGGTTGCGTAATCTGTAATCCGTGTGGGATGTCTTCTTTTTCCGCTTCCTAATTTTGCCGTGCCGGAACAGGTTTTAGACGGGGAAACGGATTTCAAAAAAACGGATTTCAAACAAAAAGAAAGGAGACACGATATGGACGGATTCAATTTCCAATATCCGGTAAGGCAGCATTTCGGGAAAGGATGCGCCGAAAACGCTCTCAAGGCGGAAATGCCGCATGCGGGCAAACGGATCATGTTGGCGTACGGGGGCGGTTCTTTGAAACGGAGCGGCCTCTACGACAAAATCAGGGCTTGGTTGCAGGAATGCGGCAAGGAGGTGGTCGATTTCGGGGGAATCCTGCCCAATCCAACCTACGCCAAAGTGCAGGAAGGGGCCCGTTTGGCCCGGGAACAGCATGTCGAATTCATTTTAGCCGTGGGCGGCGGTTCGGTCATGGACTGTTGCAAGATTATTTCGGCCCAGGCTCGTTTGGACGAGGACGTTTGGGACATGCAGTACCGGGAGCACCGTTTCCCGGACGTTTTCGTGCCGATGGGCGTTGTTGTGACGGCTTCCGGCACGGGGGCGGAACAGAACAACGGGGCCGTGATTACCCACGAGGAAAAGAAGTTGAAACAGGCTTTGGTGGGAGCTTATCCTTCGTTCGCCATCCTGGACAGCGATTTGATCAAGACCCTTCCGATGAAGCAGGTAATCAGCGGGGCTTTCGATACCTTGAGCCATTGTATGGAGACCTATATGGGGTCGCCTTTGACCACCAACCTCTCGGACGAAATCAATGAAGCGGTCATGCGGAACGTCATTACCCGGCTCCGGGCCTTGATGGCCAATCCGGAGGATGATTTCGCACGGGGCGAATTGATGTGGGCTTCGGCCATGGCGGAAAACGGCCTGCTCAAATTGGGGAAACGGACCGATTTCCAATGCCATATGGTGGAACATGCCGTGGGAGCCTATACGGACTGCAACCACGGTCAGGGTTTGGCGGTCATCCATCCGGCGCTTTACCGTCGCATGTTGCCGGAGGGAAAGGTGAAGTTCGCCCGCATGGGACGGGCCGTCTGGGGCGTGGAAGGTGGTTCGGAGGAAGAAACCGCCGCCTTGGCCATCGACGCGCTCGAAGATTTCATCCAAGAAATCGGGATGCCGCTCCGTTGGCATGAGATGGGCATCACGGACGAGTCGGTTTTACGGGCGGCAGCCGATACTTGCCTGCTTATGCCGGGTTGTTGCAAGCGGTTCAGCCGGGACGAGATTTTCGAGGCTTTGCGGGAACGCTTGTAAAGGATTCCAATCGGTTTTGGGCGTATCTTTGCAAAAATGGCCAAAGGGCAGTTGCCCCGATGCCCGGAAAACAAACGCGATGGATACGTATCGAACCGAAGAAAATGGCGTGGAATATGACGGGAAACCCGTAGCCGGGGATTATTTCCGCCATCTGGAGCGCGACATGGAAGATTTCCAGGACAGGGAAACGGGTTTCCATACGCTCTATGCCCGTTTACAGGTGGTTTTCCAGCAATTGGTTTACCAGCAAGTACAGGACAAAAGCTTGAAATTCTCCGGCTTTTTCCCGAAAGTGGACTACATGCTCAAGGCCTTGGGTTGCAGCAAGGCCGAGGCCGGACGGGTCCATGATATGCGGAAACGTTTCGAACAGGCGGAAAGCCTTGCGGAAAATGAGCTTGGGACGTTTTACCTGCATGATGTGAAGACCCTTGCCCTGTTGGTGAGCCGGGTTTTTGCCCGGAGCCCGGTTCCGGAAAAGCTGTGGAAACACTTCCCGGAACAGGAATATCCCCGGATGCGGATTTCCCGGGAATGGGCCGGCGACTGCCTGCGCGTATCGGTGCGGACTTGGGACGATACCTATTTGTATGTCGTCCCGGAGCAGGGGGAAGAGCGGACTCTCAAAGTAAAATACGGGGGTGGCGAAGCAGAGGATTGGGCCTACTTGAAACCGATGCTTTCGCCTGGCATCCCGCTCAACCTGATTCGGCCGAGGATGGAAGAGGGCGTGTTGTTTCCGGAACAAATCGTGTTCATGCCGGATTACCTCGTGGACGTTTCGGCTCTTGCCGCCTGTTTCGAGAATTATGCGGTTTCGCCTTTGGTCCATCTGTTGAACAAAATCAAGCCTGCTCCCGATTCGAGTGCCATTTTGTTGGGGAACTTCGCCAGCCAGCTCCTGGACCAGGAAGTCAATTTCGGCGACATGGATGTACCATATTCCAAGTTGATACGGACTTTCTTCAAAAAAAACGCGATAGCTTTGGCCAGTTGTCCCGATTTGGATTCCCGTTTCCACGAGAAGGCACGTTTGCAGCAGCAGAACATACACAAAGCTGTGTATGAGGGTTTGGGAAAACAGGTCAAAGGCTTCGATTTTTCCCAAGTGGTCCTGGAGCCTTCCTTCTTTTGCGAGATGTTGGGTTTGCAGGGCCGTATGGACTTGTTGCAGGCCGACTACCGGGTTTTGCTGGAGCAGAAATCGGGCAAGGGAGGCTTTCCCGGGACCTCGGATCCGGAGCATCCCCGTCATCAGGAAAAACACTATGTGCAGCTCTTGCTGTATCTGGCGGTCCTGCACTATGGTTTCCATATCGGGAACCAGGATATTTATGCCTTCCTGCTTTATTCCCGTTACAAGCAAGGCCTGCTTCTTGAAGGTCCATCCCCCGCTCTGCTGCATACGATTTTCGAGATTCGTAACAAATTGGTATATTGTGAACTGGAATATGCCCAAGAGGGTTTTCGCATTTTAGAGAACTTGCGTCCGGAGGATTTCAAGCAAAGATGGGTGGGAGAGCGTTTCTGGCATGGATATGTGTATCCCCGACTGGTGGAGATCTTGGAGCCTGTTCAGCAGGCTTCGGCTTTGGAACGCGCTTATTATTTCCGTTTCCTGACGTTTGTGGAGAACGAGCATGTTTTGTCCAAGCTGGGCGACAAGGTCCGGGGTGGGACGGGGCAGGCTTCGTTCTGGAGAGATTCCTTGGAAGAGAAAAAGTTGGCCGGTAACATCTACACCGGTTTGCAGATTTCCGCTCTCCAAGGGGATGAAGCGGGCCGGGTGAGCCGGATTCTTTTGAAGTTCGACCCTCTTTCGGAGGAGAACCACACGGATGCGGACATTTCCAATTTCCGTCCCGGGGATATCGTGGTGCTATATCCTTACGAACAAGGCCGGGAACCCGATGTCCGTGCCACGATGGTCCATCGGGCCACGATCCTACATCTCGATTCCAACAGCATTGAAATCCAACTTCGTGCGGCCCAATCCAATGTGGGTGTTTTCAGAAAAGCGGGAAATTACCGTTGGGCTTTGGAACACGATTTCATGGATTCCTCTTTCAGTTCGTTGTACAAGGGGCTGCATGCGTTTTTGTCGGCGAGCCAAGCGCGCAGGGACCTCTTGCTCTGCCAACGGCCACCTGGAACGGAACGTGGTGTGGAACGGGTAGGCGAGTACGGGAACGAGGCGTTCAACCTCCTGGTCCATCGGGCCAAGGCGGCCAAGGATTTTTTCCTGGTGGCCGGTCCTCCAGGCACGGGCAAGACATCCTACGGCTTGATGAACATCCTCAAAGAGACCTTGGCCGCTGATCCGGCGGCTTCGGTCTTGCTTTTGGCCTATACCAACCGGGCCGTGGACGAGATTTGCGGCAAATTGCAGGAAAACGACCCTCCCATCGGTTTCCTCCGGATCGGAGGTTCGTTGACTTGTGCTCCTGCTTATTCTGGATTTTTGTTGGAAAACCGGGTTAAGGAGTGCCGGAATGTGGAAGAAATCAAGGCTTTGATACGGAATACAAGGGTTTTTGCGGGAACCAGCACGGCTTTGAATTCCCAAACCGGCTTGTTCCGGCTTAAGAAATTCGATTTGGCCATTGTGGACGAAGCTTCCCAGATTCTGGAACCCCATTTGATTGGAATCCTGAGCGCCCGGCATGGTTCGGAGGAAGCCGTCCGGAAATTCGTCCTGATTGGGGACCACAAACAGCTCCCGGCCGTGGTGCAGCAGGGCGAAGAGGAATCCTTGGTGCGGGAACCCGGATTGCGGGAAATCGGGCTGTTGGATTGCCGTCATTCCCTGTTCGAGCGGCTTTGGCGCAAGTACCGGGATGATGCCTCGGTGGCTTTCTTGCTCAAGCGGCAAGGCCGCATGCATCCCGGTATTTCCGCTTTCGTCAATCGGGCTTTCTACCAGGGGCTGTTGGAGGAGGTCCCGCTTCCTCACCAACAAAGGGATTTGGCACCCGATGCCCGGGGCAGGGATGGAATCGAGACCTTGCTGTTGCGCCATCGTTTGTTCTTCGTGGCTTCGCCCAAGCCTTGCAAACCGGTGTCCGACAAGGTGAACCTGGTCGAAGCGGAGATGATTGCCGCGACCGTCAAGCGGGTCTATGATTTATGGGCGGGGCGGTTCGAGCCGGAAAAGACCGTGGGGGTCATCGTGCCTTACCGGAACCAGATTTCGGCGGTGCGCCAGGCTTTGGCGGCCTACGGTATCCCGGAATTGTGCCGGATTACGATAGATACGGTGGAACGCTACCAGGGAAGCCAACGGGATGTCATCGTGTATGGTTTCACCATCCAGGAGGAATACCAGCTGGCTTTTCTGGCCGGGAGCGTTTTCGAGGAGGACGGTTTGCGTATCGACCGCAAGTTGAACGTTGCCTTGACAAGGGCCAAGGAAAACATGGTTCTGACCGGCAATCCGGCCTTGTTGGAAAAGAACCTTGTTTTCAGGAATTTGTTGGAATACGTAAAGGCGGAAGGAGTATACTTTTCGATGGATCCCGGGACTTATGTCCGAGGAGCGTTCTGAGCCTTTTCCGGGAATGCCGTAGGAAAGATTTGGCTTGGTGCTTGAAAATTGCTAAATTCGCTTGTTTTTGGCGGCGCGTGATAAGGGGCGACCTTCTTTTTTTCTCGCTCCGGGCGTCTCGCTTCCACCCATCCTGGCACGCCGCCGAAGATGCCATGGAAAAGCTTCATGGGGTGCTTGCCGGAACGATCCGGTGCGAGGCAGCGAGGTTTGGCTCCGGCAAGCGGATGTTTTGTTTAAACCAAGGAACAACGATATGAAAAAGAACGGATGCTTGATAGGCACCATCGGTGGGATTGTCTTGATTCTGCTGATACTTGTATTTTGGGGAGTAAGAACCTATAACGGCCTTGTCTCCAAGGATGAGGCGGTGCAATCGGCTTGGAGCCAGGTCGAGAATGTGTACCAGCGTCGTATGGATTTGATTCCGAACTTGGTCAACACGGTCAAGGGGGCCGCTGATTTTGAAAAGTCCACCTTGGAAGAGGTCGTGGCCGCCCGTGCTTCGGCCACGCAAGTGAAATTGGATCCTTCAAACCTGGATGAAGCGGACATTGCCCGTTTCCAGAAGGCGCAGGATGCCCTGAGCTCTTCCTTGAGCCGCTTGCTGGTAAGCGTGGAACGTTATCCGGATTTGAAGGCCACCCGGAATTTCCGCGATTTGCAGGCCCAACTGGAAGGTACCGAGAACCGTATCACGGTGGAACGCCAGAAGTTCAACGAGGTGGTGCGGACATACAATACGGCCATCCGCAGGTTCCCGCGCAATATCATCGCCGGGATGTTCGGCTTTGGAAAGAAGGGGTATTTTACCGCTTCGGAAGGGGCTGAGACCGCACCGGTGGTGGATTTCGGTTCGCAGGAATAAACAAAGCAACACCTATGACACATTCCAAGTTTTTCAGCCACGAAGAGGCTTCCGCCATCCGTCAAGCGGTGGCGGAAGCCGAGAAGCATACCACGGGAGAAATCCGGGTCTATGTGGAGAATTTCTGCAAGGAGGATGTCTTGGACCGTGCTGCTTGGCTTTTCAGGGAAATGGGCATCCACCGGACGAAAGAACGCACAGGCGTGTTGATTTACATTGCGGTCCAAAGCCATAAGCTGGCCATTATCGGGGATGCCGGCATCAATCGGATGGTGACGCCCGAGTTTTGGGAGTCCGCGAGGGACAAGATGGTATTGCATATGCGCCGGGGGGATTTGTGCGGGGGCATCCTTGCCGGAGTGGAAGAAGCCGGGCGGCTCCTGCACGAGAAATTCCCCGGCGGGGAAGATAACCGGAACGAGTTGCCCGACGAAGTGGTTTGCGGGCAATAAGCCGGAGATGCCGTCCCGGCTGGGTTGCCTGCCTCGATAAAAAGCAGGGATTTGATATTCCGGGACGGTATCCAAAAACGATGAAAACATGAAGACAGAGAAGAAAACCTTGGAGGTCAAGGCGGTTTTGAAATCCGTTTTTTCATTTTGTTTCGTGTTCCTGCTTTTGGGATCCGGATTGCCTTGCCGGGCGGAGGTACGGATTCCGCCAGCTCCTCGTCCGCCCCGTCTGGTCAACGATTTTGCCGGGGTATTGGGGCGTGACGCCTTGGGTGTCGAGCGGATTTTGCGGGCTTTCAACGACAGTACATCCAACCAGATAACCGTGGTCACGGTTCCGGACCTCGGTTCTTATACGGCTTCCCGCTTCGCTTATGAAATCGGGGAACAATGGGGTGTGGGGAACAAGAAGTACAATAACGGGATTGTGGTTTTGATCAAGCCCAAGAACGAGCATGGCTCCGGCCAGGCTTTCATTGCGACCGGGTATGGTTTGGAGGCGGCTTTGCCCGATGCGGTCTGCAAGCGGATTGTGGAAGACGAGATGATTCCGTTCTTCAAGCAGGACGATTATCTGGGCGGGTTGTTGAATGGTTTGCGGGTCATCATGCCCTTGGCCGCCGGGGAGATTTCGGCCAAGGAATACATGCCTTCCGGGGGTGGTATCGTGGCGGTGGTCGTTGCGTTTGTACTGATATTGTTGGTTATCGGCATGGTAAGCGCTGCCAGCAAGAAAGGACGGGGCGACCGCTTTGGTGGACCGCATGACGGGGACGGCCTCGGTTCGGGATTAGGAACCTGGTGGTTGCTTTCCTCGGCCATGAACGGAGGAAACCATGGCGGCTCTTGGGGCAGTTTCTCCAACGGGAGCGGGGCTTTCGGCGGTTTCGGCGGCGGAAGTTTCGGTGGCGGCGGAGCAGGTGGGAGTTGGTAGGAATCCAAAACGGCAATGTCGGCCCGGTGGGCTTGCCGGTATCCAGGGAAAAATGTTTTCAAAAAAGATAAAAAATGTCGTACACGATCCTTATTTGCTTGATATTGATAGGTTTTGTCCTGTTGGCATTGGAGATACTCGTATTTCCGGGTACCAGTGTGGCTGGTATTTTGGGCCTGGCGGCTTTGGTCTTTTCCGTTTATGAAACCTTTGCCACGCATGGCAGTCTTGCCGGATGGATCATGTTGGTGTGTGTCTTGGTTTTCTTGGTTGTCATGTTGATTTTGATACTGAGGGGAAAAACATGGAAGAAATTCCAATTGGATACTTCCTTGGACGGGAAAGTGAACGTGGAGGCCGAAAAAGTGAAAGTCGGGCAGGAGGGCGTGGCCATTTCGCGTTTGGCTCCGATGGGGACGGTGGAAATCGAGGGGACTTTTTATGAAGCCCAGTCGGTCATGGACCTGATTGACCAGAAAACCAAGGTCAAGGTGGTGAAGGTGGAAGGAAACAAGCTTTGGGTCCAAGCCTTGGCGGACGAATGACAAAAGGCCGGGGCGGGAAGTGCCGGTTGGCTTCCTTGCTTTTGGCGGAAACGTTTGGAAAAATTTTAAGTGTCACTAATAACTAAAAAGAAATCGTATGTCGATCGGATTGATTATCGCCATTGTGGTTGTGGGTATTTTCCTGCTTTGGCTTATTTTCTATTTCATCCCGGTGGGATTGTGGTTCAACGCCTTGGTTTCGGGGGTGAACATCTCGCTTTTGCAGCTGATCCTGATGCGTTGGAGAAAGGTTCCGCCCCAGATTATCGTGCGCAACCTGATTGCGGCCAAGAAGGCGGGGTTGAACTTGAACCGCAATGAGTTGGAAGCCCACTACTTGGCGGGAGGCCATTTGAACCTCGTGGTCCAGGCCTTGATTTCGGCGGACAAGGCCAACATGAACCTGGATTTCAAGACCGCGACAGCCATCGACTTGGCAGGTCGTAACGTGTTCGAAGCCGTCCAGATGTCGGTCAACCCCAAGGTTATCAACACGCCTCCGGTAGCCGCCGTGGCCAAGGATGGTATCCAGCTGATAGCCAAGGCGCGGGTGACGGTCCGTACCAACATCAAGCAATTGGTAGGGGGCGCCGGGGAAGAAACCGTCCTGGCCCGTGTAGGGGAAGGTATCGTGACCTCGATTGGTTCAGCCTTGAGCCACAAGCAGGTTTTGGAAAACCCGGATTCGATTTCGAGGGTGGTTTTGGAAAAAGGTTTGGATTCGGGAACAGCTTTTGAAATCCTTTCCATCGACATCGCCGACATCGACGTGGGCAAGAACATCGGGGCCCAGTTGCAGATGGACCAGGCCAATGCCGATAAGAATATCGCCCAGGCCAAGGCCGAGGAAAGACGGGCCATGGCGGTGGCTTTGGAACAGGAAATGAAGGCCAAGGCACAGGAGGCACGGGCCAAGGTCATCGAGGCCGAAGCCGAAGTCCCCTTGGCTTTGGCGGCAGCATTCCGCGAAGGCCATCTGGGTGTCATGGATTACTATCGTTTGGAGAATATCAAGGCCGACACCTCGATGCGCGACGCGATAGCCAAGCCCGTTCAAGGGAAAGATAACCGTAACACTTCGCTCTGATAAGAAGCAAGCGAAAGTCCTTTTCGAGACCGGGACCGACGGGAAATTCCTGGGGACCGGTCTTGAGTTTGATTTTCCAGGATGCCAAGGCCTTTCGCCGGATTCCAATAGTTTTCCCGTAAAAGTGCAACGTTTTTTCATCTACTTGTCATACAACGGGCGCCCGTATTGCGGTTGGCAGAAACAACCCAGCGGGCGCAGCGTGCAGTCTTGCTTGGAAGAAGCCCTGTCGGTCTTGCTCAAAAGGCCCGTTTCGGTCGTGGGTTGCGGCAGGACCGATACCGGGGTGAACGCATCCGCTTTTTTCGCCCATTTCGATTGCGAGGAAGAGGTGCCGGAAGCCTTGCGTTCCTCTTGGGTTTACAAACTGAACGCCCTGCTCGACAAGGCTATTGCCATTCATTCCATTTTCGAGGTGGATTCCCACCTGCATGCCCGTTTTTCGGCTACCCGCCGGACATACCATTATTACCTGCATACGGCAAAAGACCCGTTTTTGGAAGATTCGAGTTATTATTGCCGTTTTCCCTTTGATGCCGGTTTGATTCGGGAAGCCGGGCAAAGCTTGTGCGGTTACCGGGATTTCACCTCCTTTTCCAAACTCCATACCCAGGTCAAGACCAATTTTTGCCGCTTGGAAAGGGCTGATTTGGAAAGGCTGGATGTGAATCGTTGGCGTTTTGTCTTTACCGCCGACCGCTTTTTGCGCAATATGGTGAGGGCCATGGTGGGAACGCTTTTGGGCGTGGGGAAGGGGCGTTATTCCTTGGAAGAGCTAAAGGAGATTTTAGAGGCGAGAGACCGCTGCAGGGCAGGGACTTCCATGCCGGCTCATGCGCTCTATTTGGCGGAAGTGAAGTATTTTGACACTCCGGTCCCGGAGTTTTAGGAACAGGAAGATGCACGAGGAAACAGGCTTGCATGTTTGGTTGGACCCGCTTTGGGAAACGCTCCACATCACGTTCTTTGTCATGATAGTGATGATGCTGATGGAGTTTGTGGAATTGTACCGGATGCGGCGCAAGAAAGAGCTCGGTTTGGCAGGGCGTCTGGCCGGGGGAGGCGGGTTCCGGCATTTCTTGCAAATTGTGGTGGCGGCTTTGCTCGGGATGATTCCCGGTTGCGTGGGCGGTTTCGTGGCCGTGAGCCTGTATGCACACCGGGTATTCAGCTTCGGGGCTGTCTTTGCCGCTTCCATGACGGCTTTGGGCGACGATGCTTTCCGCATGCTGGCTTCAGAGCCTTTGTTCACGCTCCAGGTCGAGCTGGTTTTATTGGCGGGAGGGATTGTCTTGGGTTATGTCGTGGACCTTTTGGGCGGGAAAGCTTTGCAAGCGGGTGCGGCTTCCTGCCATATCGAGTTGCATGATGCCGACCAGGAGGGGAAGGGGGTGCTGCATGTCCATTCCCATGCCGGGATGGAGGCGGGGCATGCCGGGGAAAACGGGAAAGAGGACAAATTCTGGCCTGCCTTGAAGGATTGGTCGTTCTCCCGTGCCTTGCTGGTGGTCTTGCTCCTGCTTTATGTGGCAAGTCTGGTGGCGGGCTTCCCGGGGCATGTGCATGGGCATGAGGAGGAACACGTCCTGCATTTCGATTTCGAGAATATCGTGTCCCTGCTGTTGAGCCTTGCCGCCTTGATTTTGGTGGTATTCGTCAACGAGCATTTTTTGCAGGAACACCTTTGGAACCATTTGCTCAAGAAACATTTCCCTGCCATTTTCTTATGGACGCTGGGAACCCTTTATTTGATTACGCTCTTGCAGCTTCATTTTGATTTGCATGCATGGCTCGCGGCGGATACCAGCCGTTCGGGGCTTTTGGTCCTCGCGGCTATCCTGGTCGGCTGGATTCCCCAGTCGGGGCCTCATTACTTGTTCATCCAGTTGTATTTCAGCTCCGTCATTCCCGCTTCCGTTTTTTGGGCGAACGCGATTGTCCAGGATGGGCATACGTCCTTGTTGCTTTTGGCTGAGTCGCGCCGGAAATATGTTTTGTTGAAATCCATCAAAAGCGGCCTGGCCCTGTTGGTCGCCTTGATTCTTTTCCTGTTGTAAGTCATCAGGCAGGTCGGACCAAGACGTGGTAGCATGGCGCCCGGCTGTTCAATCCGGTTTCTTGAAAAAAGAGAAGTGTACTTTCCCGTATCGCCGTTCCTCGATGCAACGTGGGTCGTTTTCGAAATGGTAGTGTGCCGAATGTTCCAGGATAAAAATCCCATTGGGGACAAGGCATGCCGAGCTCAGGACCAAATCGGGAATCCGGGCGATGTTTTCAAGCTGGTAGGGAGGGTCGGCAAAAACCAGATTATAAGGATATCGGGACTTCTCAAGGAACGCGAAGGTATCCTGCCGGAACACATGCAAATTGGGTATCTCCAGTTTCTGGACCATGCTCCGGATGAAATTCGTACATCCTGGATGGATGTCCACGGCGTGCACGTTTTTGGCTCCCCGCGAAATGAACTCGTAGGAAATGCTGCCGATGCCGGCAAACAAATCCAGGACTTCCAGTTCTTCCCATTCCAAATGGTTTCCCAGGATGTTGAAAAGGCTTTCCTTGGCCGCGTCGGTAGTAGGCCGGACGGGCAGGTTCCCCGGCGCTTGGAACCTTCTTCCTTTGAATTGGCCGCTGATGATTCGCATGGAGGTGAAGTTACGGGAGATAAACTCGTTAAAGGCAGATGAAATATTTGTCGTAAGCTAATTCCCCGAAGCGCGATGGTTTTGCTTGGGGTAGGTAGGTGGCTGTATCAAGTTGGTTTTCAAAAATTTCGATTAAACGGTTCTCGGAAGCCGAGCCGCAAAGGAAAAGGACTGTCGAGCCCAAATCCACTTTGAGTTTGTTGAGTGCGTACAGGGAGTAATACAGGATTCCGTTCCGGTCGTGGAAAGGAAACGAATTGATGAAAACCAGTCCTTCGTCTGTCTTGACACAAAGGTCGAACACTTTTTCCCTGCAATGGAGTACGGCTTGGGTCTTGAAACGTTTGCAGGAACGTGAAACCCGGAAAAGTTCCCGGACGAGGCTGGCGTACACGCTGAGGAATCCCAAGTTCCGGGACGGGGGAAGCAGCCTTTTTGCTGCTTCAAAATAATTGTTGTTGAAAGCGGTGAGAATATGGCTTTTGCTATGGGGGTCGCTTTCCTCGGTGATGCACTCTTTTCCTTTGAGATGGAAGAGGGCTTCCATGTATAAGCGGGCGTGCCGGCTTTCGTAGAGCTTTTCAGGAACCAAGGTGGATTTGAAATCCATGACGGTAAACGTCTGCCGTCCGTAATGGAAGTCCGGGTCCAACAAGGCTTCTTGCCGGGAAATCTCCTGGATGTTTTCGAGGAAAGACCTCTCCGCACAGTCGAATTCGTAATTGACAACCCCTAAAGGGATGCGGTTGCCGTATTGGGAAATCCCGATTTGCACGGAACTGGGGCGCAAAGCGATGCAGATGCGCAATTCACTATCCCGGTAGCGGGAGAGGTTAGGATTAATCAGCCGTTCGGTGCAAGTTATTCCGTTTCCCATGGGAGGATAGGGGTAGATAAGTCTTGGATTCATTTATGATACACCCCCGTCACAAGGCTTGTGGCAGGGGTGTATCTTCTCCGCAGAAGTTTGCGGAAATCCCGGACAAGACCCGGGTGCGTCGGGAACGTTTATTCCCAATTGCCTTCCGTGATGGCTTCGGTCATGCTTCCGACCTTCACCCCGGGATATTTGTGATAATTCTCCGCTTGGATAATCTCGTTGCGCAGCAAATGGTCGTCCATTCCTTCCAGCAAATCCTCGAAGGGGACCTTGGCTTCGAATACGGGAACTTGGTAGCCGTTCTTTGAAATGTAACCGGCTTCCATGCTGATTTTCTTGCCTTGGGTGTTGCGGGGCACGCTGAACAATTTGGCCAGGAATGCTTCCTTGTCCTTGTGTTGGGGGAAAAGGTAGTTATAAGCGTTTTCCGTGAAAGTTTCACGGCTGACGATACCCAATTCCACGGCTTCTTCCTCGGTCAAGGAGTCGGGTACGGTTCCAATCATTTTCACGTAAGGGATGCTTCCATTCTGGAGGAAAAGAATCAAGCTGTCTTCCGTACTTATATAACGGCCATAAGCTTTCTTGTATTCCTGTTGGACGGCCCGGATATCCTTCATTTGTTGAACCACGAGGGCCGTGCGGGCGTCTTTTTCCTTGTTGAATTTCACGGGTTGCATGATGCTCCGGTAAATCAAAACGCCCAAAACGATGGCTACGGCAATCAAACCTGCTTGGAGAGCGAGTCTTGCGTTATTATTCATGTCGTTTTTTATTTTTTTTCGCGCCGCAAATGTAAAGAAATTTTTCATGCGAGCAAAAGACAGGCAAAAGAAACTGCCTTTCAAAAAAAATCCTGTGAAAAATTCAGGAGTTCTCCGTATTTTTGCCCTGTCTTTGTCTTTGCCGGGTGTTTTTTCCGTCTTTTCGGACAGGATTTGTCCGGAAGGTGCCGGACTTGGGGACGAAGAATGGAAATCTTGAATCGATATGGGGACATTCATGAATACAGGACGTGCATATCGTGTCTTTTGCCGGGGAGCGGTCGGACTGCTTTGCTTGGCGGTCGGTGCGTGTTCCTCTTTGGAGGAGAGGGATGGGGGCGTGGACAGTGTGCATCGTATCTATTTGGACGATGAGGGAAGCAAAGAATTGGAATATAATTTCATGTATGACGGAAGCGGACGGGTTTCCCAGGTGGGTGTGAGCCGGCGGGTTCCCATGGGGGTCAACAACGGCAGTATCAATGTTTCGGATAACTACGTTTATGACTATCGGAATCCCGATACGATTTCCATTATCCGCCAAGGTATGGATTACGACGGGGTGACGGGTACGGTCATGCCCCATACGAGCAGTATTTTCGTGGAAATGGCTTCCGGAATCCGGGTTTCCGTTTTGGAGGACACCATGGAAGGAATCCGGATGGAATATGAATATGACGTGCAAGGACAGTTGGTCGGCGTCGGTAAAAGTTGGGGAAATCCATCGGAATCCGCTTCGACGGATTTCCATGTGGCCATCGCTTGGGAAGACGGGAACATGGTCAGGTTGGAGTCCGGGAACCAGGTGTACGGTTTCGGGTACGGGAGCGCTCCTTTGGACAACACCTTGAGCGTGGATATCCTTTGCTGGATGTTGGAACGCGAGTTCCTGGAAGAGATACCGCTTTGGAGCATCGGTTTGCAGGGTGTTGCGAACCGGAACCTTCCCAGCTATGTTTATATCCAGGAAAGCAACGGTGAGCGCCGCTTGGCGGAGTTTTCCTATACGACAGACGGGAGCAACCTGACCGGTTTCAGTATCGAATACCTTTTGAATCCGGGGCGGGAAGAATCGTTTGTCATCGAATACGATTAATATTTTTATATGATAGCGCAAGTAAATTTGAATTCCGAGGTCGGGCGATTGCGATCGGTCGTGCTGCACAGGCCTGGTCCCGAATTGGAAAACATGACGCCTTCCACCATCAAGGAAGCGTTGTACAGTGATTTGTTGTCCACGGCTCCGGCGCGGAAAGAATACCGCCAGTTGGAAGCCGTGCTTTCCCAGGTTTGTGTCCCTTTTTATATCGATGATTTGCTGGAAGAGACCTTGAGGGAGGTGCCTGAATCCAAAGCCTATCTCATGGAAAAGCTTGCGGCTTCGGGTATCGGGGCCGGATTGTTGGCTTCTTTGGAAAGCATGGATGCCAAGGCTTTGAAGGACAGTTTGGTACAAGGGATTCCAGGAAGAGGGATGAACCCTTTGTACAACCTTTATTTCACAAGGGACATCGGGGTTTGTTTCAACGCCCATGCCATGCCGACCCATATGGCGACCAAGGTCCGTTCGGGGGAAATCCTGATGACGGACACCATTTATAAATACCATCCGTATTTCACGCGGAACCGGGCTTGGGTCAACCCTTGGGAAAACGTGGCGGCGGGAACCCGTTTGGAAGGCGGGGATTTCCAGGTGGCCGCGCCCGATGTCTTTGTCATCGGCCAGGGAGCGCGTTCCAATCGTCAAGGTGTGGAGGCTTTCATTTCCATCAAGAGCAAGGAAACGCCTTTGTTCCATGTGATTACCCAGGAACTGCCGAACGAACCGGAATCTTTCATCCATTTGGACATGGTGTTCACCTTCCTGGACCGTCGGCGTTGCATGGCATACAAGCCCTTGATTATGGGACATAATTCCTACAAGACCCGTTTGCTCCGGGTGGAAAACGGGCAAATCCGGGAAACGGTTTTCGACACTGTTTTCGATGCCTTGCACCGTTTGGGTATGGATTACGAGCCGGTTTTCTGCGGGAACGACAAAGGTGTGTACCCGGACCGGGAACAATGGCATAGCGGGGCGAATTTCTTCGCTTTCGCACCGGGCAAAATCATGGGTTACGGTCGTAACCTCCATACGATAGAAGCTTTGTCGAACGCTGGTTTCGAAGTGGTGGAAGCCTGGGATGTGGTGGAAGGAAAGGCCAAGGTGGAAACCGGGAACGAGGACAAACCGGTGGTTTATACCTTGGAAAGCTCGGAATTGGTGCGGGGCGGCGGCGGTTGCCGTTGCATGACCATGCCGCTTTGCCGGGAAGATTTGGACTAAAGGGGGCTTGCCTTGGACACTTGCCCGCTTCCGGAGAAAATTCCAAGGCGGGCGATTTTTTCAGAAGGGATGTTGGAACTTCGGTATAGTAGGTATACGTTGGAAGCCGGCTGTGACGAAGCCGGGCGGGGTTGTCTGGCCGGGCCGGTTTTCGCGGCGGCGGTCATTTTCCCGCCCGATTACCATAACGAGGCCTTGAACGATTCCAAGAAACTCCCGGAAAAGGCGCGTTACGCCTTGCGGGAGGAAATCCTGCAGGATGCCTTGACCTACGGTGTAGCCCGGGTCGAAGCCGGGGAAATCGACCGGATCAATATCCTGCAAGCCTCCATCAAGGCCATGCATTTGGCTTTGGACCAATTGGACCCACAGCCGGAGTTCATTACCGTGGACGGGAACCGTTTCAAACCCTACGGGAAGGTTCCTTCGGCCTGCGTGGTCAAGGGGGACGGGAAATACCTTTCAATTGCGGCGGCTTCGATTTTGGCAAAGACTTTCCGTGACGACTGCATGCGTGAATTGGACGCGGCCTGCCCCGGTTACGGATGGGCCAAGAACAAAGGTTACCCGACGGCGGCGCATTACCAAGCGCTGGCCCGTTTGGGCGAAACTCCTTGGCACCGGCGTTCTTTCCGTTTGCATCCCCAATTGGAATTGTTTCCCTGGACACGGGGACGGAATGGAGGGGATTAGGGCCGTCGGGGATCCTAAGAATTTTAAAAACCTTCAAGAAAATAGCTTCAAGCAAAAAGAAAAAAGAAAAATGAAGCCGAACACGGTAAAAGGAACTCGTGATTTCACGCCGGTGCAGATGCGGCGCAGGAACTACATATTCGAAACTATCCGGGATGTCTACCGCTTGCACGGGTATCTTCCGATAGAGACCCCGGCTTTGGAAAACCTCTCTACCTTGATGGGCAAGTACGGGGAAGAAGGCGACAAGCTCTTGTTCAAGGTCCTCAATTCGGGCGATTTCATGGACAAGACCGGTCTGTTGGACGAGCAGGGGGCTTGGCAGCATTCGTTTCCCGATACCAAGGCTTTGAGCCGGAACCTTTTGCCTAAAATCAGCGACAAGGGGTTACGTTACGATTTGACCGTGCCTTTCGCCCGTTTCGTGGTCCAGCACCAGAACGAGTTGGTTTTCCCTTTCAAACGCTACCAAATCCAGCCGGTTTGGCGGGCCGACCGTCCGCAGAAAGGGCGTTACCGCGAATTTTACCAATGCGATGCCGATGTGATCGGTTCGGATTCGCTTTTGCACGAAGCTGAACTGGTGCAGATGATGGAGGAAGTGTTCGCCCGCTTGGGAGTCCGGGTCGTGGTGAAGATAAACAACCGTAAGATATTGTGCGGGATAGCCGAAGCGATGGGCTGTCCGGAAAAGATGATGGACATCACGGTGGCCATCGACAAACTGGACAAAATTGGTTTGGATGCGGTGAAAGCGGAGCTGGTTGGACGGGGGATTGCGGAGGAGGCTGTCGAGAAGTTGGTGCCGGTCTTGCTGTTGCAGGGGGGCTATGCCGAAAAGATGGCTTTTTTAGGGAATTTCTTGGCTTCGAGCCCGATAGGGATGAAGGGCGTGGAGGAAACTTCCACTTTGTTCGGTTTGCTGGAGCAGATGGGGGTGAAAGTTGCTTACGAGCTGGATTTGAGTTTGGCAAGGGGTCTGAATTATTATACCGGGGCTATTTTCGAGGTGAAAGCCTTGGATGTGGCGATGGGAAGTATTTGCGGGGGAGGCCGTTACGACGATTTGACCGGGGTGTTCGGCATGAAAGGGCTTTCCGGGGTCGGCATTTCGTTCGGGGCGGACCGGATTTACGACGTTCTCAACGACTTGGGACTTTATCCGGAGCGGACTTTGAGCGGAACCGAGGTCTTGTTCGTCAATTTCGGTTCCAGGGAACAGGCCTGGACCTTCGCCTTGGCTTCGGCCTTGCGGCGGGAGGGGATTTCGGTTGAAATTTATCCTTCGGCGGCCAAATTGCAGAAGCAGTTTTCCTATGCGGACAACCTGCATATCCCCTTTGTGGTTGTTTTGGGTGAAAAAGAGCAGGAAGCCGGGCAGGTGCTTGTCAAGGACATGAAGACCGGAACGCAGGAAGCGGTGGACCAAATGGAATTGCCGGCTTGGCTCAAGGCCCGTTTGTAGCCTTGGGGTGGTAAGGCCTTGGTGTACGGTGGCGTGGGTATTGGGTTGGCCCAGTGTTTGTTGTCGCCGGACGGGAGCTGGCTTCGGATTCTGGAAAAAGCATGGAGTTCGGGTCTGGAGCCGGGAATCTGGCTTTTCCGAGGCCGGTGAGGGTGGATAGGAGGGTTGGAGCGGGAGGGGCTGGATAGCTATGGGTTCGTTCGAAAAAGAAAAACAGAAAAATAGAGATAATGGAAACAAAGACATTTGAAATCACGTTGCAAGATCTGTCGTTCGAGCAAATCGGGCAGATTATCGACGGGCATTGGCGGATCCGTTTGTCGGACGAAGTATTGGCCGCCGTGCAGAAATGCCGGGACTATCTGGACCGGAAAACCAAGACCCATCCCGACCCGATTTACGGGGTGACGACGGGTTTCGGTTCCTTGTGCAACGTAAGCATCTCTGAAGAGCAGCTTTCCCAATTGCAGAAGAACCTGATGATGTCCCATGCCTGCGGCTTGGGCGAAGTGGTTCCGCAAGAAGTGGTGAAACTGATGCTGTTGATGAAAATCAAATCGCTTTCTTACGGGAATTCGGGCGTGCAGGTGGTGACCATCCAACGTTTGGTGGATTTCTTCAACGAGGATGTGTTGCCGGTGGTTTACCAGCAGGGTTCCTTGGGCGCTTCGGGCGACCTGGCTCCGTTGGCGCACATGTGCCTGCCTTTGATTGGCTTGGGTGAAGTCTGGGTGGACGGGGAAAAACGTCCCGCTGCCGAAGTTTTGGCCAAACATGGCTGGGAACCGGTGGAATTGGCTTCGAAGGAAGGTCTTGCCCTGCTGAACGGGACCCAGTTCATGAGCTCCTTTGCGGTTCACAATGTGATGAAAGCGAAACGTTTGAGCGCTTTGGCCGATTTGATCGGGGCTTTGTCTCTCGAAGCTTTCGACGGGCGTATCGAACCTTTCTACGCGGAAATCCAGGATGTGCGCCGTCACCAAGGCCAGGTGGATACTGCTGCCGCTTTCCGCAAGTATTTGGAAGGTAGCGAAATGATTAAGCGTACCAAGACCCATGTACAGGATCCTTATTCATTCCGTTGCATCCCGCAGGTCCACGGCGCCTCCAAGGATGCCATCGAGTACGTGTCGAGGATTACGTTCGAGGAAATCAACGCGGTGACGGACAACCCGACGGTCTTCCCCGACAAGGATTTGGTGATTTCGGCAGGTAACTTCCATGGACAACCTTTGGCCTTGACCCAGGATTTCCTGAGCATCGCCGTGGCGGAATTGGCCAATATCTCGGAACGCCGGACCTACCAGCTTATTGCCGGGAAGCGGGAATTGCCGAGTTTCTTGGTGAAGAAACCGGGCTTGAACAGCGGTTTCATGATTCCGCAATACGCGGCGGCTTCGATTGTGAGCCAGAACAAGCAATTGTGTTGCCCCGCCAGCGTGGATTCCATCGAGTCTTCGCAAGGCCAGGAAGACCATGTGAGCATGGGGGCCAACGCGGCGACCAAGGCTTACCGTGTCATGGATAATACCGAAAGAGTGCTGGCTATTGAATTGTTCAATGCCGCCCAGGCTTTCGAGTTCCGCCGTCCCATAAAGACTTCCCCGGTATTGGAAGCTTTCCTGGCGGCTTACCGCAAGGAAGTGCCTTTCGTGGAAGACGATTGCGTGATGTATCCTTTGATCCAGAAGTCGGTTGACTTCTTGCGCGGGTACAAGAGCCTGTAAACGGATTGCAAGAAAATGAAGAAGCCGCACCTTGCCTTCGGGCTTTGTCCCGGAGGGCCGGGGTGCGGCTTTCTGTATGCTTGCTTGAGGACAGGGGGCTGCTCGATGTCAAGCCTGCGTGTCCCTTCTTGTCAAGGCTTCCATGGCTTGGCGGATTTTGCCGGTATCGCTGGCATCGCGTGCGTATTCTTCTATTTTTACCGTTCCTCCCATGGACACCTCCGTGTTGCGGAAGAGCATGCCGCTTTCCCGGCGGCTCCGGCCCGAAAGGTGGAACTCCCGGGCTCCCGTCAATGCCGCGATTTGCCGGATGTTGCCCGCATTGATGCCGCAGCCTGGCATTACGATCAAATCCCCGCTTGCCTGCACTAATTCCCTGAGCAAGGCGGCCCCTTCCAAGGCCGAATTTTTCATGCCCGAACTCAAGAGTCTCGTGCATCCGTTTTCTTTCAGGACTTCCAAGGCCTCGAAAGGATTGCGGCACATGTCGAAAGCCCGGTGGAAAGTGAAGGGCAGGGGATAGGCTGCCTCGATGCAGCGGCAGAGGAAATCCCGGTCGATTTGGCCGTCGGCAAGGAGCATCCCGCTCACGATGCCGTCCGCTCCGGCTTCCGAAGCGGCCCGTATGTCTTCCAACATGACCTCTTTCTCGTCTTGCGAATAGAGGAAGTCCCCGCCACGGGGACGGATAATCACGTTAATCGCCAGTCCTTCCAGTCCACAGGCGGCCCGGATGCAACCGAAGGAGGGCGTGGTACCGCCTTCGGGCATCCCGGCGCACAATTCCACCCGGTCGGCACCGGCTTCGATGGCTGCCTTGACGCTTTCCACCGAGTTGGCGCATACTTCGATTTTGAATTCGGATCGTTCCATATCCTTGGTTTTTCCAGTCGAAGCCTTTTCTTTATTTTACTTCCAATTCTATCACGTAATCAATTTCTTCCGGAACTTTGTCGAAAGAAAGCCAGACTCCGTCCTTGTCTTGCTTGAAACGGACGGGTTTCCCGCTGGCGAATTCCTTGGCCGATTTGATTTTCAAATCATTGAACGGCACGAAAAGGGCTTTGTCCGGCAGGTCGAGGATATGCACGTAGCGTTTGCCTCCTTTCCGGGTTGTCACGCCCCAGTCGCGGGGGGAGACCTCGCCCCCCCGGGTCCCGTAAAGGGTAGGGCCGTACACCTGCATCCATTCGCCGATTTCTTTCAAACGGGCCAAGGCCAAGGCCGGCAGTTCCCCATCGGGTTGCGGGCCGATGTTCAACAGCAGGTTCGCGTTCCGCCCGGCAGCCCGTACCAAATAGTGGATCAGGGTCTTGCTGTCCTTGTAGTCCTGATCGGCAATCTTGTAGCCCCACATCCCGTTCATGGTCTGGCAGGTTTCCAAGGGCAGGGTGCTGATGTCTTGTCCCGAAAGCCCGGCTGTGTTCTCGCCCGGTAGGTCGCGTTCGAAGATTTGGATGTCTTCACCCTCGAAGGGTACTTGGTGATGGTTGTTGCCAATCAGGCAGGCCGGTTGCAATTCGTGGATCATCTGGTATTGTTCCGGAAGCTGCCAATCGAAATTGCTGTCCTGGTCGTGATCCCACCAACCGTCGAACCAGATGGCGCCGATAGGTCCGTACTGGGTCAGCAATTCGCGTATCTGGTTGTTCATGAAGGCGTAATAGGTCGCCCATTCGCCGTGGCCCTTGCGTCCGGTTCCCCTTCCGGTCCGACCCAAGGGATAGTAGTCTTCGCGCACCCAGTCCAGATGGGAATAATACAGATGCAAGCCGATGCCTTGTTTTTGGCATTCTTCGGCCAATTCCTTGAGGATGTCCCGTTTGAAAGGCGTGGCATCCACGATGTCGTAGTCCGAAAATTCGGTGTCCCACATCGAGAAACCTTCGTGGTGCCGGGTCGTGAAACAGATGTACTTGGCTCCGGAGGCCTTGATAGCCGAAACCCATTCGGCGGCGTCGAAACGCGAGGGGTAAAAGCCTCCCGCCAGTTTGCGGTATTCCTCGTGGTCGATGCCCCGGTTCATGTACCATTCCCCTTGGGCCAGCATGCTGTACAGCCCCCAATGCAGGAAAATCCCGAATTTTTGGTCCCGGAAATTTTCCCTTGCCTGGAGGTTTTCAGGTGCGGGAACATAGTGGTAACCGGTGTCTTGGGTTTGTGGTGTGGGTTCGGCAAGCCGGGTTTCCGCCGCTTGGCTTCCTGGCACCAAGATGGCCAAAAGGCAGGGGATGGAAAGTAAGGAAAGAGTACGTTTTTTCATGGTTTTCATTGAATGGTTCCATTTGAATATGGGTACCTGGCCAGCGGGTGGGAAAAGTTTGGAAAAGTATAAAAAAAACTGCCGGATGGCAAAACCTTTTCCGGAGGCCCGCTTGGTGGGCATGGGCAGCCTGCAAATGCAGTATCAGCGAGTTTCGACCGGATACGACAGGAGTCCTTGGCAGCCTGCAAGGATATCTTCGTAGGTCCGGTCGAAATCGCCTGTATACCACGGGTCGGCCACATCCCGGCACCCCGTTCCTGCATATTCCATCATGTAATGGACTTTCGGAACATCCACCGAGTCTATTATCTTGCTGATAAGACGTTTGTTGGAATTATCCATGACGATTACCAGGTCGGCCTTGGCGGCTTCTTCGGGGGTAATCCTATGCGCTGTATGTGCATGGTACGGCACGCCCTTGCTTTCCAGCATCCGTGCGGCCGAAGGGTAAATAGGGTTCCCTTCCTCTTCATAAGACACAGCCGCCGAACTGATTTCAAACTCGGATTCCCGTCCGGCCTTGCGGACAAGGTCTTTCATGATATATTCCGCCATCGGACTTCGGCATATGTTCCCGTGGCATACGAAAATTATTTTCATGGTTCATTGGTGCATTAGACAGGTAAAAGACTTACTTGAATCTTTTATATCGTATATGCTGCTTGCTTGCAATATTCGCAAAATTCTTGGAAATCTACAAACAGCAAGCAGACCGTCGCTTGTGCGATTTATGGTCGAATCCTATCCGCAGGGAAGCAAAAGGCGGTGTGCCGGAACGGGAGTCTGTTTTTGCCGAAAATCGACCGCACCCGTCCGGCACACCGCCGGAGGTTTATCAAAATCTTGTTTTGGAACCGTCGTTTGCAAGGCATGTCCTTATCCGAGATGCCTGTGACGGACGTTCCTTGTATTATCCTTTAAAGGACGATGAATTTGAGCGTGGCCGTGCCAAGGTTCGTCCTCACACGGGCGAAGTAAATCCCGCTGTCCAGACCGGAAGTGTCGTAACGGAAATACTCCTGGTGGAGGTTCCCGTCCGAGGCGAAGAGGCGGGTCCCTTGGATGGAGAAGATTTCCACCTGTTCCATATGGATTCCGCTGGCGCTTGTCGAGATTTGGATGAAATCCCGGGCCGGGTTAGGGTAGAGATGGAGGTTGAGGGCCAAATCCTCCTGTTCGTTGGAGGAGGCTTTGGTCACTTCGAGATCGTCCACCATGAACATCAAGGCCAGCGTGGAGACACAGCGGATGGCCACATGGATTTCCTGTCCGGCGTATTCGTCCAGACTGAGACGGATTTCTTCCCAAATGCCGGCGGGAGCTGTCATCTTGTCGCCCAAAGGTTCGAAATCTTCCGGATTGTTTCCGGTAGTGGATACATAGGCTTGGAATTCCGGTACACCCAATCCTTCCATCGGATAGGAAACGTGGAAGACGAACTCGGAGCCTTTTCCTACTCGTAATTTCGGGGAAATGAGCCAATCATCGTTCTGCTCGGCGGCGGATTGGAAGCTGACTCCGTAACGGTTCCCAGCGTAAGGAGCGAAACCGGCATTGAACGAAGGGTCGTCTTCTAACCAAATGATAGGATTGGTCTGGGATGGATTGAAAGCCATGTAGGCGAAGCGCCCGCTCATGTTGGGGTATGTGATGGTTTCGAGTACGGCCAAGCTGTAGACCGAGGCATTGTCCCCGTCCACGGTGGTCCAGGCAGGTTGGAAATCCGAAATGGAAAAGTCTTCGCAATACTCGAAGTCCAGTTTGTAGGGGTCTGCCGGGGGCCAGCTTTCCACGGAAGCGGATTTTTGGTTGTCGCTTTCGTCCGCATCCCCTTCCAAGGGAATGGACACTTGGATTTGCCGGGTCCCGGCTTGGCTCAAGTCTACCTGGAATTCCACCGTGCTGGTCGTGTTGGCTTTCAAAAGCGGAATTGTGAGCCGGTATTCCTTATTATCTACCAGACAGAGGACGGTTTGGTCCACCAGGTCCTCGCAACCGAAGTTGGCCACCTCGGCCCGGACAGCTTCATTGGCGGTAAAGAGGCCTTCGGTCTTTTGCAAGGCCAAGGAACGGACGGCGGCATCCTTGCCTATCATGCGGGGATGGCCGAAATTGGCCCGGATGGCCACGTAGCCCAAATCTTCCATTTCGCTCAACAGGTTTGTGTTCAGCGCCATGTAGCAGATACCTGCGGGGTTGTTGTCATGGCCGAGGAGGATGGGGTCGCTGCCGAGCTGCTGTACCTCGATGAAATAACGCCCCGGTTCCATCACCACGGGATTGATTGGAAAGCAGGTGTATTCTCCGCCAGTTCCTCGTTGGAGGACCTTCTCGAACATCAGCATGCACAAGGAATCCTCACCTTCCCGGCTTTTGCCCATTTTATGGACCGCCAGACCGAAGGGGATGTCGCGGCCTTTCCCGAAACCGATGCTGACGGAAGTCAGGGTGTCTTGGGCAAGCAGTTCGTACCAGATGCCGATGCTGTTGGCGCTTGGCGATGCCAGACCGTCGTCTTGACCCAGGAGGACCTCTTCTTCATTGTCGAAAGCGAAAGTGCTGTCGCTGGCAATAACTTCCACTGCCAGGCTGTTGTCTTCGGGAACAAGGTCATCGTAGGGGACTGACACGCTTGCTTCGAATACATGTTTTCCGGCTTCCAGAATCGGCAGGAGAAAATCCAGATGGAAAAGGGTATCGCTTTGTGGATCAAGGCTCAGGCTGTCGATGGATTTCAAAGTGTCGGATTCCTTGCGGATTTCCGCTTTGACGGCATTTTCATAGGCAAGCCCCCGGTTCGCAATCCGGAGTTCCCAGTCCGTCCGGCCTCCCGTTTGTCCGGCAGGTATCATGCGGGCCAGGTCGGTGACGATGCTTTCCAAGCGGATGTCGTGTTCCAGGACGGCTTCGATGCGGACTTCCAGCAAAGAAAAATCCACGGAGCTGACATCGAAGGAGAAAGTGTAATCGCCGGCTTCTTCCACCTCGAAAAGGAATTCCCGGCTGACAACACCGGGTCTCAGTGCAAATTCTTCTTCCACGCTGCAGATGCTGTCATGGCTTTCCGGGGCGCTGCCGGAAAGGCCGTACGCGATTTGCCAGGAAGAGGGCGAAAGCCAGAGCGGGGTGTTGGTGGTATAGGAAAAGCGGTGCTGGCCGGCTTCGAGGTGGATGCACCGGGAAATCAGGAATCCTTCCCCGGATTGCATCGAGACGCTGCCGTCTTCGATTTGCCAGGTTCCGGGAACCGTAGGCACCCATTCTCCGGCATCCATATTGCTGGTATAGGGTAACGTTGCAGGCTCAAAATGGGTGGTGAAAGCGGAGTCCGTATTGTCGTCCAGGTTCTCTTCGGTATCGGGCCCGGTGCAACGGGCCTTGAGTACGATGTCGTAGCGGCCCGGCTCTGAAAAATCGGCTGCCTGCGGGAAGGTGAATGTCCGGGTGGCCCCGATGGGGAGGTCGTTGAAGCTGTGGCTGAGGGCTTCTCCGCCGTTGATGCTGTATTCGAGTTCGAAACTCCCGATGGGTTCGCTTCCATGGTTGCTGAGGACGGCCGAGATGGCGGTATTTTCCAGCCCGCATCCGGCAACAGGCAGGATGATGCGGTCCACGGAAATGTCGGGAATTCCGGTGAAAGACCCTTGGTCGATGGTCACATCATCGATGGAAAGGTCGGTCATGTCCTGTCCGGTGGTGTTGCGGATGGCGAAATGGTATGTCCCCGATTCCGGAACCTGGACATTGACAGGGAGCAAGACCCATTCCGTGGTCCATGCCGTTTGGGCCGTTTGCAGCTGCATTTCGGAGCGGTCGAGGCTGGGACCGAACCAGACTTCCAGACTGGCCGGATAGCGGGCATGGCCGCTGCGGTAATAGAAAGTCATGTAAGCCTCTCCGGCCTCAAGCTGGATGGGAGGGCTGATCAGCCAGTCGTCGGAGCCTCCGTTGGCGGGCATCAGGTCGTACATGCAACCTGGCGCCGTGTACCCCTCTTGGGCATTGTGTGTCCAGACACTGAGATCATCAAGAAAGTCATAGATGGTCCAAGCATCGTCCGGGCTTGAAAAATCCTGCACATAGGGAAGTGTTTCCACGGCCTGCAACTTTTCAACCGTGGTTTCCAGGGTGTTGTTGGACAGAAGCCCGTCCTGGTCATAGATCAATTCCAGATGGATCCGGTGTTCCCCGATTGTGGATAGGTCAACCGGTGTGGAGAGGGTATATTCCAGGGTGTCTCCTATGGGGATTTCTATGGGGAGGTCCTCCTCAAAAGCCTCTTTTCCGTCTACCGAGCATCGCAGGCTGGCACTGCTGGCCGGGACCAGGTAATCCCCGTTGTTGCAGATTTCCACGACCAGGTGTTCCTGCGAACCCAAATCCGCTCCGCTTATGGGGCTTGACAGCCGGAGGAGGGCCAAGTCGTCCGGGACATCGGCGGTCACGAAACATTGGTCGTATCCGTCCATGTCGGCCACATGGAACTCGTAGACGGCTCCTTCTTCCAGGACGAAATCGTCAAAGAAACCTTGGTTGCACCAATACCGATGATTGGCGGAAGTGTCGGGGACGATGATGGCGATGTCGTAAATCCCGGCAGGTACTTCCAGACTGTCGCAATCCCCGGCCAAACCGGTGGGGTGTTCCATGTCGGGTGAGGAGTTGGCCGGTATCTTGTATTCGGCCAAGGCGTAGGCTTCTTCGTCCGTTCCCATGGCCGGGAATCCAAACGAAGGGTTCCAGGGATTGCCGGTACCCAAGGCTTCGGCATCGGCATCCAGCAGCATCTGGTAATACATTTTGTAGCCGAAATGCCTTTCCCAGACATTGTCGGCCCGGAAAAGGATTTTGGTGTTTCCATCCTCGGGTTTTTCTCCTTTGGATTGTAATTTCTTGATTTCCAAAGATGCGTGGATGGAAACCTCTTTTCCGGAAAGGTTTTTGCAAGAAAGGGTGGATGGATTGCTCCATTCTGTTGTTTGAGCCGGGCTGCCCAGGGTTCCGAGCAGGAAGACCGGGAGAAAGAGCAGTTGTTTTTTCATGGTGTTTGGTTTTTGTATGACTTTTTGCATTAATGCCGTTTCGGGAGACTCTGTTGCGGGACGAGGCCGGGTAGACCCGCTCTCGGGACCGTTTGCTCTGGTAGCCGCTGAGGAGTGGGAGCGGTTGGGTGTTTGGCAAAAATAGGGAAGGATAGCCGGGAAGGCTTGGCAAATCATACAATTTACCGAATGCGAAAAGCTGGATTCCTTTTTTGAGAAATTGCGAAATGCGGTGCGTGATAATGGATAAGCTGGCTGTGTCTTGCCTCTCTTTTGTTCAGGCCACCCTGAAGACCGGCCCTGGAGACAACATGGACACCGCCCCCCCTCGGCTTTTACTTTTGGGCGGGATATCCTTCCGTCTCCGTGTCTTCGGCATGGGGGCCGTTTCCGGCTTTCCGGGCTGCAGCCAAAAGTTTTCGGTTCTCTTCCCGGAAACGGGAAGGGGGAACATTCACGATGGTTTGGAAAGCCCGGTAGAAGGTACTGATGGTGTTGAAACCCACTTGGTATCCGATGTCTTTCAAGGGGGTGTCGTTGGATGGGTCGGAAAGGATGCCGATGGCTTCCTGTACCCTCAACTGGTTGATGTACCCGTTGAAGGAGGTTTGGGCACAATGGTTCAAGGCCATGGAAAGGTAAGTGCGGTTGGTTCCTATGAGGGATGCCAGTTTTTCAATCGTGAGGCTGTTGTCCCGGTAGAGATGGCCGGATCGCATCAGTTGTTCGACCCGTTTGAACAAATTCCATTCCTTGGCGTTCGTCTCTACGTTTTCCTGTTGTCCGGACTCGGAATCCAAAGGTGTTTCTACACCCGCTTTGAGCGTTGACACATAACGCTTTTCTGTTTGGCTGAATTCGTGGTACTGTTGTACGATTTTCCGGTACATCTTGGTTCGGCGCAGGTAGAGGTACCACGCACCTCCGGCAATCAAAACCAAGATCAGGAGGCAGGCGGCCAGCAGGTAGATTTTTTGGTTGGCTTTGGCCACGGCCATTTCTTGGCGATGGATTTCCCTCTCTTTGGTTTCAACCTGGTATCGGACCCTTAATTCGTTTATGGACTGTTCTTTTTCGATATTGAACAGCTTGACGGATTCGGTATGGGACGAGTCGTAATAGAGCAAGGCTTGGGCGTAGTCGCCCGATGCCCTACAGGCTTCGGCCAAGTTGAAATAAATCTGGTAACGGTACAGGAATCCTTTTCGGGCTTTAGCCAAACGGCTGGCTTGCTTGAAATAACCGATGGCTTTCCCGGCTTCGCCGTTTTCGAGAAGAAACTTGCCGTAATCCAGGAAGAGTTCCATCGTGGCAATGATATCGGGACTGTGGCTGTTTTTCAAGGCTTCGAGGTAGTAGGCCCGAGCCTTGTCCGGCTGCTTCCCGGCATCCATGACGGATCCGAGAATCCGGTAGGCTTGGCAACGGGTACTGCTCTCTTGTGCCAAGGATAATGCTTCATCGGCATATTTCAGGGCGGAGTCGTATTGTTCTTTTAGGAGGTACAGGTCCGCGCAAATCAAGGCACCGGTAAGGCGTAGGAAATCATCGTTTTTCCTGCAACCTTGCCGGTAAACCCAAATCGGTCATTAGACTTTGGGGAGATTGCCCGCTTGTGTCATGCAACATGCTTCTCGCCTAGCCGAAGGCGTAGCGGGCTACGTCGAGGCGTAGCGAGAAACAGGGTGCGGACAGAAGCGGGCAAGATGCCCGAAAGCCTCATTTTCCCCATCGGAAGCGGACACGGCGTGTCTGATGACCGATTTGGGGTAAACGACCTTGGCGTAGGATAGACCGCTCGTGTCGTTGCGGAAATTGCAGGCCAAGGCCAGGTTGGCTGTCAGGATGTAGTAAATCCGGCTCGTGTCATTCTCCATCAGACGTTGGCCGTTGATGAAGTAGGAAATACCTTTCACGTAATTGGCTTCATGATCGATGGCATGGATTCCGGCCATATTGTATATTGTATAAAGCGGCTTCAGCCCAGTCATCGTCCGTTTTTGAACTCCAGAAAAAAACATTTTGCAGCCAAAGAGTCGGCATGGTTGAGGGAGATATGGGACTGGCCGGCCATGACCGAGGCGTAGAAGGCAAGGCGGGCATCCGCGTTCCGGACAGCTACCGGATAGACGCGGCGGCATTCTTCGGCCACTTTGTGGAAATTTCCCAAACCGGATTCGAGCAACCAAGCATTTTTGAGCAGTCCGGCATCGTAAGGGTCGTTTTCCAATCGTTTCCGGATGGAATCCAATTCCTGTTCCCGCTTTATGATGTTGGAATTTTGCGCGCTTGAGGGGAAAAGTTTGAAGGGGGAAAAGGCTATTCCTGCCAAGAGGAGGACGAGGAGACGTCAAGGGAAAGACACACTCCCGCATAGCTTTCCGCCAGGGGAAACCGGGGTATTTTGAGAGAAGTTCGGCATGGTTCCGGGAGTGTGATGTAAAACTTATTGGACTTCAATCAGGTGTACTTGGAACACTAGGGTGGAACCGCCCGGAATCGGGCCGTTGTCCTGGTCCCCGTAGGCGAGTTCGGACGGAATGTAGAAAATGTATTCCGAGCCTTCCTTCATCAATTGGAGGCCTTCGGTCCATCCGGCGATGACCCCGTTGAGCGGGAAAGAGATGGGTTCGCCCCGTTGTACCGAGGAATCGAAGACCCTGCCGTCGATGAGTTTGCCCGTGTAGTGGACCAGGACCTTGTCGGTGGCTTTGGGCGATTTGCCGTTCCCTTCTTTTACCACTTTGTATTGCAAGCCGCTGGCCGTTTGCTTCACGTCCGGGTCGTTTTTCAGGTTGTCGGCCAGGAATTGCTTGCCTTTGACCTTGTTCTCCATGCTTTTTTCCGATTCTTGCTTCTTGATGTCTTGTTGCCATTGGGTCAGGATCCGCTGCACCTCGCTCATCGGGTAGCCGCAGTCCTTGCCTTCCAGGGCCACTTGCACCCCTTTCAAAAAGCTTTCCACATCAAACTTGTAGGGGATGCCTTCCAGGTTGCTTCCCAAGGAAAATCCGACCAAGTAGCTTACCGTGTCTTTTGCTTCCATGTCTTTGATATTCGATTTTTTTTCTTTTTTGTCTGTTATCGGGGTCTCCGTCCCGGGATACACCTTGGTTCCGGTTCCCGTCCGGGGAACCATCGAGGTGGAACAGGGATTTGTGCAGGCGGGCCTGGCGGCTTCAGCCTCCCAGGCGCAGGCCGTACAGATGCAGAACAAGCTGCATGCGGATAAGAAAAAGAGCTTTTTCATTCAGTTTTAAACAATTTCGGGGTCTTCTATGGTTTTTTGCAAAAGTTTCCCGATTTGGGGTTTGAAATACCGTACCAGGCCTTCCATCGGGTTTTGCAGGATATTGCCGGTTTCAAGCCCGTTTTTCCGGGCTGCTTCCCGTAGGATTTCCTGGGCATAAAAGGCCGTCGAACCCGAGAGGTGGATGGTCCTGTCCGGTATCAGTTCCCCGTAGGGGAGGACTTGTTTTTGGAAAAAGCGGTCGAACTCCTCGAAAAGCACCGATTTCACGTAAGGGTTTTCGTAACGTCCGGCGGAGAAACCGCCCAATTCACCTAAGAACCGGCCCGTGTCTTGGCCATGGTAAACGGTATCGATGATTTCATGCAAGGGCAGGGGGCAAAGAGGGGCGAACTCCTTGCGCAGCTCTTCGGGCATCCCTCCGCGCAAATAATCGGCCAGGAAGTGGATGCCGATGCGGGCACCGCTGCCCTCGTCCCCTAATACGAAGCCTAAGGAGGGAACTTTCATATGCAGTCCTTCCCCGTCGAAGTAGGCGGTGGCCGACCCGGTTCCCAGGATGCCGATCATGCCGGCTTGGGGACCGCACAGGGCCAAGGCGGCTCCCAAAAGGTCGCTTTCGATGGAAATGTCCGCGTGGGGGAAGAAATCCTCCAGTTCGGAATAGAGGCCCAACCTTTTTTCGTTGTTGGCGCAGCCCGAGCCGTAAAAGAACAGGTATTTGACCTTTCCGTTGTTGATGAAAGGGTACAAATCCTTTTCCAGGCAGTCCCGGATTTGCTGGTTATCGACCATGAAGGGATTCAAACCCCGGGTCGTCACCCTTTTTTCTTCCCCGGCCTCGTTCAAGAAACACCATTCGGTCTTGGTGGAGCCACTGTCCGCTATTCCAATCATACAAAAGTGTTTATAATGCCCTACTTTGTGCGGGAACCCGGTTTCCACCTCTCCTGCAAAGGAACACAGGTTTCACCGGTCTTCTTCAAGGCAGGCAAAAATACGCCAAGTCCGGCGGATTCGCTAAGAAGCCGTATAAATTTTTTCAATCGTTCCGGTTTCTTTGGAAAATCAATTCAATGATTTCAAGTAAGCTTGGCCCTTTTCGGTCAAAACATATCCGCCGGTCTTTTTCGCCCCATGATATTCAATGAAATTCAAGGGTTCGGAAGATAAGTTTTGCAATATCCTGGATAGGGTTCTTACCGAGAGGTTCAATTTTCCTGCCAATTCGTTTTTCTTTATTCCCGGTTGTTGCGCAAGTTCGCGCAGGAGGTCTAAAGTGCGCTCGTTTATCGTGCCATTTATTACTTCAATATTCCTTGGTGGAATCTCCTTATCCCTTTGCAACGCCGTCCCATGGTAAATCCTGTCCGGGGGCCAAATCTTAAACTTTCTTAAAAAATCTTAAAAAGACGGAAAAAAGGCCGGCTTCCGGGAAGGATTTTCGGAAAAATACCCTAATTTCGCGTGCCTTTAAAACGGGAGCCTTTGAAGAAGAGGATAGAGAATCAAATGCAAAAAGTTATTGATATGAAGAAAATGTTTTTTGCCGGCCTGTTCGCCTGCGCGATGATGGCTGGCATGTTGCAGGCTCAAGAGGTGGCTGATACCGCCGCCCCGGCACCCGATCCCGCCTCCATGGCCTTGCCTTTGGATCCCCAAGTCCGCTATGGGCGTTTGGACAACGGTTTGACCTATTACATCCGTCAGAACGCCAAGCCTGAGAACCGGGTCATGTTGCAACTGGCCGTCAATGCCGGTTCGATTTGCGAAACCGAGGAACAACGCGGTTTGGCCCATTTCACCGAACATATGTTGTTCAACGGGACCAAGAATTTCCCAAAAAATGAATTGGTGGACTTCCTCCAAAAGACCGGGGTCCGCTTCGGGGGCGACATCAACGCCTACACCTCTTTCGATGAAACGGTTTACATGCTTGAAATCCCGACCGACAAGGAAGGTATGCTCGAAACCGGCTTCCAGGTCTTGGAAGACTGGGCTCACCAGGCTAGCATGGAAACCTCGCAAATCGAAGACGAACGCGGGGTCATCATCGAGGAATACCGCATGGGCTTGGGTGCCCAGGACCGTATGCGCAAGAAGATTTTCCCCGTTATTTTCGGGAATTCCCTCTATTCCGAACGTCTGCCCATCGGGACGTTGGAAAACCTCAAGGCTTTCAAGCCTGAATATATCCGGCAATTCTACAAGGATTTCTACCGTCCCGACCTTCAAGCCGTCGTTGTCGTAGGTAATATCGACCCCGACTATGCCGAAGAAATGGTCAAGAAGCACTTCGGAGGCTTGAAGAATCCGGTCCCGGCCAAGGAACGCGCCTATGTCACGATTCCCGACAATGCCGAACCTATCTTCACCGTAGCTACGGACAAGGAAGCGACGCATTCGATGATAGAAGTTTATATCAAACATCCCCACCAAGCGATTCGTACTTTGGACGACTACCGGACCGATTTGGTAGGCACCTTGGGTTCGATTATGATTAACAGCCGTTTGGCTGAACAGACCCAGGAACCGGCCTGTCCTGCCATTGCCATGAGCATGGGGGAAGCCAACCTGGTGCGCCAGACCGACATCTTCGCCATGAGCGGGATTTCCAAACCCGGCATGATTGATGCCACTTTCCGTTTGATGTTGCAGGAAATCGCCCGCGTGGACCAATACGGCTTCGTTCCTACCGAACTCGACAGGGCCAAGCAGATGATTGTTTCCCTGGTGGAAACCCAGCTCAAGGAAGCCTCCAACCGTCCTTCTCCCGAATTGGCGCAGGAGTACGTGCACCATTTCCTTTTGGGCGATGCCGTTCCTGGCATTGAAATCGAGAGCGAGTTGATCCAGGCTCTTCTGCCCACAATCGGAGTGGAAGAAGTGAGCCGGCATATCCAAAGCCGCATCACTGACAGTAATATGATTGTGATTGTCAATGCACCTGAAAAGGAAGACGTGAAGGTTCCCACCGAAAACGAATTGAAGGCCATCTATGAGACATCCAAGGGCATGAATGTGGAACCTTATGTGGACAAGGTGAGCATGGAACCCCTTTTGGTACTGGACAAGAAACCCGCTTCGGGAGCTAAAATCCTTTCGGAAGACGCGGCGACCGGTGTAACCAAGGTGCAGCTTTCGAACGGGATTGTCGTGACCCTTAAGCCTACGACCCTGAAGAACGATGAAATCCTGATGACGGCCTATGCCGAAGGCGGTACCTCCACCGTGGAAGATGCCGATTATATCAGTGCGATGTTCGCCGGTACCATCCAGGCCGAATCCGGTTTGGGCGAACTCGACAAGACCGCTTTGGACAAGCAACTGACGGGCAAGACGGTTTCTTACAGTCTGGACATGGGCGATTTGACGGCCCAGGCCAGCGGGAGCAGCAGCGTGAAGGATTTTGAAACCATGCTGCAGTTGAACTATCTGTCGATGATGAAACCTCGTAAGGATCCTTCGGCGGCAGAGGCCTTCCTTTCGAAAATGAAAGCCCAGATGCGTTTCCTGGCCAACAATCCCATGTACTTCTTTATGGATACCCTCAGCAAGGTTTCCACCAATTACGACCCCCGTACCATTGTAATTCCCACGATGGAACAACTCAATTCGGTGGATGCCGACAAGGTGTACGACTTCTATTGCAGCCAGGTGGCCGATCCGGGCGCCTTCCGCTATTATATGGTGGGGAACTTTGAAATCAACGACGATTTCCTTTCCTTGCTCGAAACCTATATCGGTTCCATGCCCTCCAAGGGTACCAAACCTGCTTGGGTGGACCGTTCCGTGCCTCTGGCAAAGAAAAGCCAGGACGTGAAAGTGGAAAAGGGTGCCGCCGAACAGGGCTGGGTAGGTATCGTGTTCAACGCCCCCATCAAATGGGAAAATTACAACGAACGCGAAGCCTTGCGTTACTTCAAGGAAATCATGGAAATAAAGATGCTCGAAACGATTCGTGAAAAGATGGGCGGGGTCTACACGCCGATGCTGGCTTTTGAAACCAGCTGCAAGCCCAAGCCGGAAGCCTCTTTCATGGTCATGTTCGCTTGCGACCCGGCCCGGGCCGATTCCTTGACCGAAGCCGTGTTCGTCGAAATGAGGAAAATCATGAAGGAGGGACCGGAAGAAGGCGATGTGGCCAAAGTCCGTGAGTTGAGCAAACGGAGCTTCGAGACATCCTCCCAGGAAAACCGCTATTGGTTGGACATTTTGCGTAACGTGGACTGGCAAGGAGCCGATATGTCCCGTTACACGCCGGAGGCCCAGGCTGCCTTGGCCGAAAGCATGACCTCGGATTTGATCCGCAAGACGGCCAAGAAGTATTTCGGGAAGATGGTTTACAGCCGCGTGGTGTTGGGACCTGACCCGGCGGAAATGGAATAATCCTTTTCCGGAAAGCTTGGGAAGGCATAGGTCGGGAAAGGTCCGGTTGGAGTCCAGGCCTTCTTATCCACCTTCCCAAAACCAAGAATAGAAAGGAAGTTTGCTTGTTTTCCTCAGCTTTTGTGGAAAACAAGCAAGCTTCCTTTTTTGCTTCTGTCTTGCAATTATGCAGGCAAACCGATATATTTGCCCGTTTTTTGGAATTTCCGGGAACGGGGGCCGCGTTCAGGTATCATGCAGTCGGGAGGCCCTTTCAAGCTGTTAAGATGTACGCATACATAGAGGGCAAACTTACGGAGCAGAATCCTGCCTGCGTCACCATCGATTGTGGCGGTGTCGGGTACGAGGTCAATATTTCGCTCCATACTTACGAACAAATCAAAGGGAAGGAAAAGGTACGGCTTTGGATATACCAGGCCGTGCGTGAGGATGCGCTCACATTTTTCGGTTTTGCCGAAAAAATGGAAAAGGAACTTTTCTTGCAACTCATTTCCGTCTCCGGGATAGGGGCCAACACGGCCCGGGTCATCTTGTCTACCTTGAGTCCGGCGGCCACCGTACAGGCTATCCTGGACGGGGATGTGAAAAAAATACAGACAGTAAAGGGCATTGGTTTGAAATCCGCCCAACGCCTGATTGTGGATTTGCGCGACAAGGTCGGGAAGCTGGAAACAGGTTCCGGTCCGGTTTCTTTCCTTCCGGCTTTTTCGGAAGAACGACAGGAGGCCGTGGCGGCCTTGATAACCTTGGGCTTTGCCAAGAACACCGTGGAGAAAACCGTGGATGGTTTGATGGCCAAGATGCCCGATTTGAAAACGGAGGAATTAATCAAACAAGCATTACGGATGCTGTAGACCAAAGGAATGCCGTGGAGCCTTCGGGTGGTAGCGGGATTCCGGGGACCAAATGAGATTGAAAATGTTGAAGTATTGGTTTTATAGCATCCTGATGGCGCTCGGGATCTTTGTGCTATCCTCCGGCCTGACGGAATCCTATGCCCGTGCATGGGCTTACCGGCCTGCTTTGCCTTGTCTGCCCGGATGGGAAGACATGCCCGGGGTGGCCGGCATGATGCATGATGCTTATTACGGGGCGGGAAGTGCGGTTTCTTCCGGGCTGGAAGTTTCCGCTTCGGAAAATGTAGGGACCGGAACTTCCTCGTTCTCCGGGGCCGGGGCATTGGCGGCTGCTCCGATGACGGCAATCGAGGCCTCTTCCGCCTCGGAAGGAGATTCCTTGCGTTACAGCATTCCCCAAGCTGGTCCGGAAGAAGACCTGCCTGAAGACAAGAGCTTGTATCTCAATGATGGCATTGAGGAAACGATTGAATTCGACCCGGCTACGGGGGAGTACGTCGTGGTCCGCAAAATCGGGGATTTGGAACTTTCCCGTCGTAGCATGAGCCTGGAAGAATACATGGACTACGACATGGACCGCTCGGTCCGGGATTATTGGAAGTCGAAGGCGGCTTACACGCCTACGACCACTTCGGGCATCGACGGCCTGATACCCGGTTTGGACATCAACACCGATTTCATGCGGCGTTTGAACGAGCTGATCAAGATAGACCTGAACGGGACCTTGGGGCTTGAGTTCGCCTTGGCCGGGACCCGCCGCGACGACCCTTCCTTGGACATCCGCCACCGCAAGACCTTTTCCTTCGATTTTGTTTCCGATATCAATGTCAACCTGAACGCCACCATTGCCGACAAGGTGAAGTTCAACGTGAGCTATAATACCGAGGCCATGTTCCAGTTCGACAACAAGTTCAAACTGGAATACGAGGGGGATGAAGACGAGATTCTCAAAAGCTTGAGCGCCGGGAACGTGGATTTCCCTTTGAACACGACTTTGATCAACGGGGTGCAGGAACTCTTCGGTATCAAGGCTAAATTGCAGTTCGGCAAGACCTTTATTACCGGGGTTTTCTCCGAACAGCGTTCGGAAAGCACCAGCATCCAGGTGCAGGGTGGGGCCCAGAGCACGGAGTTCGACCTCAAGGCCGACGATTACGAGGAAAACCGGCACTTCTTCCTGGCCCAGTATTTCCGCGACCACTACCACGAAGCCTTGGCCCAGCTGCCTTTGGTCAACAGCCGGATTACGATTACCAAAATCGAAGTCTGGGTTACCAATGTGGGTTCGCCTGTGGAGAACAACCGTAACATCGTGGCTTTTACCGATTTGGGGGAAAACGACCCGATGGCTTCCAACCTGACCGGCTATCCGAACCAACAGTATCCGAACGACAATTCCAATAACCTCTTCACCGTTTTCAACAAAAGCAGCATGCGCAACCTCAATACGGTGAGCCAGTATTTGACGGGACGGGGGTATACCAACGGACGCGAGTTCGAGAAAGTGGAAAGCGCCCGGCGTTTGGAGTCCAGTGAATATACCTTGAACCCGACTTTGGGTTTCATCTCCTTGAACCAGAGCCTTAATTCCGACCAAGTCCTGGCGGTCGCCTACCAATACCAGATTGTCGGCGACAATACGGTGTACCAAGTGGGGGAGCTTTCGGACCAAGGTATCAACGACCCTGACGTGTTGGTGGTCAAATTGTTGAAATCTTCGGTTTTGAACACGGAGTTGCCGTTGTGGGACTTGATGATGAAGAACGTTTATTCGCTCAACACCTACCAGCTCAGTTCGGAGGATTTCCGTTTCAACATCATGTATTCGGGGAACGACAGGGGTGTCCCCGCCGGCTATTTCCCCACCGCGAGCGGGATGCCCTTGATCCAGCTCTTCGGCGTGGATAATTTGGATACCCGGCAGAACACCAATCCCGACGGTTTGTTCGACTATATCGACGGGGCCGCCACGGGAGCCGGTTACGTGCAGTCCAACCAAGGTTTGGTCTTCCTGCCATGGCCCGAACCTTTCGGTAGCGACTTGCCCAAGATGTTCGCCTTGGCCGGTTTGGATAGTACAGAGGCCCGCCAATACCGTTTCGACGAGCTCTACCGCTTGACCAAGACCGAGGCCCAGCAATATACCGAGAAGAACAAGTACTCTTTTGTGGGGAGTTTCAAGTCCTCGGGGGGGAGCGAAATCAACCTCGGGGTTTACAACCTGCCCGAAGGTTCTGTCAAGGTGATGGCCGGGAATACGCCTTTGGTGGAAAATGAGGATTATACGGTGAACTATTCTGCGGGTATCGTGCAGATTATCAATCAAGGGGTTCTCAATTCCGGGGTTCCCATCAACATCCAGACCGAAAACATGTCCAATAGCCTGCTGACCAAGCGGATGATGGGTTTGCGCGTGGAACACTTCTTCGACCAGGATTTCTATGTGGGGGCTACCTTGATGAACCTGCATCAAAGTTCCTTGACCCAGAAGGTGAATTACGGGGAGGAACCCATATCCAATACCATTTACGGTTTCGATGTATCTTATGACCGGGAGAGCCGTTGGTTGACCAAGGCGGTCGATTTCATCTTGCCTTTCGAGGATAGCAAGACTCCTTCCCGGATAAGCCTTTACGGGGAATTCGCCCATTTCCTGCCGGGACACTCGCGGGCCATTGGAAAGGAAGGTATCACCTATATCGACGACTTTGAAGGTAGCAAGAGCACGATAAACCTGAAGGAACCTTATTCCTGGTATCTGGCCAGTACTCCCCAGAAACAGTCCGGCTTGTTCCCCGAATCGGCCGACCAATATTCTTCCACGACGGTTTCGGGCATGAACCGGGCCAAGTTGGCTTGGTATTCGGTCGATCCTATTTTTTACAGCAGCGCTCGTCCTTCCAATATTTCCGAGGAGGATATGTACTATCATTATACCCGCCGGGTCATGGTCAACGAGGTTTTCCCCACCCGTCAGCTTTCGGCCACGGAATCCCAAGCGCTTACGGTCTTGAACCTGGCTTTTTACCCTTCGGAACGAGGTCCGTACAACTATGATGCCCGAGGAGTCGCAGGTGTTACCGCAGGGATGAACCAGGACGGGAGTTTGGCCCGGCCGGAAACCCGCTGGGGGGGTATCATGCGCAAGATGAGCAATACGGACTTCGAGGCTGCCAACGTAGAATACATCGAGTTCTGGATGTTGGACCCTTTCATCGGGATGGACGGGCAGAACGGCAATCCCCGGCATTCGGGAGGTACCTTGTACTTCAACCTCGGGGACATTTCCGAGGACGTGCTGCGTGACGGGCGGAAATCCTACGAGCACGGGATGCCGACCACGGCGGCTGCCACGGAGGCGGGGGAAGGCGTGGAAGAAACCCAATGGGGACGGGTCCCGACCATCCAGGCTATTGTCAACAGTTTTGATAACGATCCGGCGGCCCGACGTTACCAGGATATCGGTTTGGACGGGCTTTCTTCCGAGTACGAACGGGAGTTCTTTGCCGATTTCCTGAATGAAGTCGCGACTATCGCGGGAACCAGTTCGGAAGCTTACCGGACCTTGTATTCCGACCCTTCTTCCGATGATTATGTGTATTTCCGGCGGGGAATCTGGGACACGGTGGAACATTCCGATACCAAGATTGCCGACCGTTACAAGTACTACAACAACATGGAAGGCAACTCGCCCTCCACCGAGGACAATCCGGAATCCTACCCGACCCAGCAGACCAACTATCCCAATACCGAGGATATCGGTGAGGACAACACCTTGAGCGAAGCCGAGAACTACTACCAGTATGAAATTCCCCTTCAGCCCGGGCAGCTGGAAGTGGGTACCCATTACATCACCGACCGGGTCGAGGCGCCCGTGCGCATGCCGGACGGTTCGACGGAAACCGTGACATGGTACCAATTCAAGGTACCGGTGAAGGAGCCGACCACCGTGGTGGGTGAGATGCAGAACCTCCAATCGGTGCGCTATGTGCGGGCCTTCTTGAGAGGTTTTTCCGACCCGGTCATCTTGAGGTTCGCCTCTTTGGACCTGGTCCGTTCCGATTGGCGCAAGTACGAGAACAGTTTGTTGGAAGACGGTTCCACGATACCGGGGAGTTCCAGCACGACTTTCGAGGTTTCCACCGTGAGCTTGGAAGAAAACAGCGAACGGCAACCTGTCAACTATGTCCTGCCTCCGGGAATCGAGCAGGTCATGGACCCGGCCCAGTACGGGAATGTGGGGTTGAACGAACAGGCCTTGAGCTTGAAGGTGGAAAATCTCCAGGACGGGGATATCAAAGGGATTTACAAGAACACTTCCTACGACATGCGGCAGTTCAAGAAAGTGGAAATGTTCGTCCATATGGAGAAAGTCAACGAAACGGATGTGGTTTCCGACGGGGATGTGCATCTGGTGGTTCGTTTGGGATCGGACTACAACGACAATTACTACGAATATTCCATTCCCTTGAGCTATACCGAATGGGGAGCGAGTACCCGGGAGGCTGTCTGGCCCGATGTCAACAAGGTGGAACTCGATTTGGCGGAATTGGTTTCGGTCAAGGAAGAACGTAACCAGCTGGTACGCGAGGGGACTATTTCGTATACGGATGTCTATTCGAAAGTGATAGGCAAAGCTACTTACTCGATACGAGGTACGCCGGCCATCAGCAATGTGGAAGGTTTGTTGATTGGTTTGCGGAACCCGGCACGGAGCTTGCAGGATCCCGATGCTTCGGCAAAGTCGGTGGAAGTATGGGTCAATGAATTCAGTTTGAACGAGTTCAAGAAAGAAGGCGGGGTGGCCGCCACGGCACGTGTGCAGGCTTCCTTGGGCGATTTGGGAAGCATTTCGGTAGCCGGGTCCTACACCCAGGCCAATTTCGGGCAAATCGAGCAGAAATTGACCGAACTGCCTCAGACCAATACGGGTTCGTTCGATGTGGCTGTCGATTTGGAACTGGGCAAGTTCGTTCCCGAAAAGGTGGGCATGAAGATACCGGTCCATTACGATGTTTCGGCCACGATCAGCAATCCCAAGTACAATCCCTTGGATCCCGACGTGCTGACCAAGGATGCTATGGAATCCTACCAGACCCAGGAGGAAAAGAAGGAGTTCAAGAAATCAATCCAGGACTATACCTTGCGCCAGAACGTGAACCTGATGAACGTGCGCAAGGAGAGGACCAATTCCGAAAAGACACCCCAGTTTTGGGACATCGAGAACTTCAATGTGTCTTACGCCTATTCGAGCGTGGAGCACCGGGACGAGGATATGGAATACGATAACCAAGTCATCCACCGGGGCGGTTTCGGTTATGATTATTCCACTTCGGCCAAGTATTTCGAACCTTTGGCCCAGACCAAGATGGCCGAAAATCCTTGGGCGGCTATCCTGACCGACTTCAATGTCAACTATATCCCCAACATGTTCTCTTTCAACATGGACATTGAACGGGAGTATTCGGAAAGCAAGATGCGGAACAAAAATCCCGAATGGGATATCGTGATGCCCGAGACCTATTACAAGCGTTTCGATTGGAGCCGCAATTACGCCTTCCGTTACGATATCACCAAGTCGCTCAGCATTGATTACACGGCCAATGCCAACAGTTTCCTGAACGAGCCCGTCGGGCGCATCAACACGCCTTCCAAGCGGGATTCGGTATGGCGCAGCTTCTGGGGCGGTGGGGAAATGAACAATTACGACCAGAGCCTGCGGGCTACCTATACCTTGCCCATCAACAAGATACCTGCGCTTGACTGGGTTGAGGGAAGTGCGTCCTACGAGGCCCTTTACCGTTGGGAAGGCGGGGCGGTGGCCACCCGTGACCGTTTGGGAAATACGATCAGCAACTCGATGAACATCTCGGCCAACGGTTCTGCCAATTTCCTGAACCTGTACAACAAGATTCCGTTCCTCAAGAAAATCAACGACGGGAACCAGCGCAACCGGCGCAGTACCCGGAGCAATTCTGTCATGGTGCGTTCGGTGCGGCAGCAGGGAGCGGAGGAAGAGCAGAAAGAGGACAAGAACACTTTCGAGACGATTTACAAGGGCTTCATCCGTTTCTTGATGATGGTGCGCGATGCCAATATCAGTTGGAGCCGCAACGCGGGTACGACTTTGCCTGGTTTCATGCCCCAGCCGGACCTGTTCGGGGTCAATTTCAGCCATAATGCTCCAGGGGCAGGCTTCGCTTTGTTCGGGTCGCAGGCCGACATTCGTGAGAAAGCGGCCTTGAACGGATGGTTGTCTACCGACAGCTTGTTGACCCAGCCCTATTACAACCAGTTCACCGAAAGCGTGGAAGCCCAGATTTCATTGGAACCCTTCCGGGATTTCCGGGTCACGGTGAATTTCGGCTACAACAAGACGGAAAACAATTCGTCCTACTATACTTACAACAATGCCTTGGGCGAGTTCACCGAGACCAATCCCAGTTTGACGGGGAGTTACAATGTGACCAATATCATGATCGGGACGGCTTTCCGGAAAATGGACGATGATTATTGGGATGAAACCTTCCAGGAATTCCTCGACAACCGCCTTATCATTGCCGAGCGTTTGGCCGAACAATACCAGCAGGGAAATCCCAATTCGGGCTACGATGCGAGCGTGCGGGTCTGGGACACTTCGGCCAACGCCATGTATCCCCAAGGTTTCAAGTCGAACAACCAGGATGTGATGATTCCCGCCTTGATTGCCGCCTATACCGGGCGGGATCCCTCCAAGGTTTCCCTTTCTGCTTTGGACAAGTTCCCGATGCCCAACTGGTCGGTGACCTATTCGGGCTTGACCCGGATCAAGGGGATGCGCAAGGTATTCAAGAACTTCTCGATTTCGCATGCCTACAGTTCGACCTACACGGTGGGTTCCTATACCAACAACCTCCTGTATTCCGACAATGCCATGGACTTCATGGAGAATTTGGACGAAAGCGAGAACTTCCGTTCCCGGTACGTGATGGAAGGCATCGTGCTCAGCGAGCAGTTCTCCCCTTTGATCAAGATCAGCATGACCTTTGTCAACGACCTTTCGTTCAATTTCGAGTACCGTCAGAGCCGCCAAATCGGTTTGAGCTTCGTCAATAACCAGCTCACGGAATTGCGGACCAAGGAATGGGTCGTGGGGGCCGGTTACCGTATCAAGAATGTCGGTTTCCGGGTAAATTCAGGCGGGGCCAGCAAGCGCAGGGTCAGCAGCGATATCGTGCTGAGGGCGGATCTGAGCATCCGCGACAACCTCCGTCTGATCCGGCGTATCGACCAAGGGGTCAACACGCCTTCCGAAGGTGCGGTGGTGACTTCCATCAACGTCTACGCCGAATATGAAATCACGCGCCAGCTTTCGGCCAGGGTTTTCTACGATATGACCTTGAACAGCCCCTATATCGCCAACCAGTTCTACAACACCAATGGCAGGGGTGGAATCAGCCTGACGTACAAGTTTACCGAATAGGTTGCGGCGGATCCGGGACTTTTCCAGTTTTCATTGGGGAAGTCCCGAGAGGAAGTTTCCGGCGGGAAGGCAAAACGCTTATGCGATGAGATGTTTTTTGAAAGGACGGGAAAACGGGAAGAGAATGGGCCTTTTCCTGTTTTCCTGTCTTTTTCTTTTGTGTGGCAGGGCGCAAGCTCAAGGTACTTTGGACAGCGTGCAGGAACTCCGGCCCGTGGAGGTCCGGGGGCACCGGCCTGCGGCCCGTTCCGCCAACCTCTTGACTTCGGTCCAGGTCTTGCAGGCTTCCGAGCTGGCCCGTTTCCATCCCGCACAGTTGGGGGAGGCCGTCAAGCAGTTCGCCGGGGTCAACGTCAAGGATTATGGCGGGGTGGGTGGCATGAAGACCGTTTCGGTGCGTTCCTTGGGGGCGGCCCATACGGCGGTGGCCTACGACGGGGTCTTGCTTTCCGATGCCCAGAACGGGCAAATCGACTTGGGGAAGGTGTATCTGGACCAAGTGAAGTCCATGGCTTTGTACAACGGCCAGAACGTTTCCATTTTCCAACCGGCCCGGAATTTCGCTTCGGCTTCCCTTTTGTCCTTGGAAACCTATTCCCTTCCTGATTTCGACAGCCTCCGTACCTGGCAGGCGGGGTTCTCCTTCGGTTCGTTCGGCATGTTGTCCCCTTCCTTGTCGTACCGGAGACGTTTAGGAAAGCGTTGGGGGATGAGTGCGGCCTTGCGTTACGATTATGTGTACGGAAATTATCCTTTCGTCTTGGATTTGGGCGGGACGAGCCAAGAACTCGAACGCGAAAATTCCGATGTGCAGTCGGGCAATGCCGAGGTGGATTTCTATTTCCTACCTGCCTCCAAGCACCGTTTGGATTTGAAGATGGTTTATTACGGAAGCGAACGCGGTCTGCCCGGGGCGGTCATTTATTATTACAGGCCTTCGGCCCAGCGTCTGGAAGACCAGAACGCCTTCGGGGTCTTGCGGCATACCTGGCAGGTTTCCCCTTCCGTGACCCAGCGGAATGTTCTCAAGTACAATTTCCTGTATAACCGTTTCCAGGATCCGGAAAGCTTGGGTTCCCGGCCGGTCGATGATCGGTATTGGCAGCAGGAGGCATACCTGAGCTCGGTCACTTTGTACCAGACTCCGGTCAAAGGCTTGAGTTTCAGCGGGGCTTTGGATTTGGCTTTCAATTTCCTGCGTTCCAACGAACCGGATTTCGCTACTCCCGTGCGTTCCTCGCTTTGGTTCAATCTGGCCGGAAAATACACGCATCCTTATGTGGAGGTCATGCTCAATGGCTTGGTTTCGGCCTTTTTCGACCGGGTGCGGTCCGGCCCGCAACCTGGTGACAAGTTCCGGCTCAGCCCCTTCGCCTCGGTGGCCGTCTTCCCCTTGGGGAACCGCAGCCTTTCCGTCCGGGTGTTCTACAAGGATATTTTCCGGATGCCGACTTTCAACGATTTGTATTACAGCCGGGTGGGGAATACGTCCTTGCGTCCGGAGCAGGCCCGCCAGTTGGATGCCGGTTTCACCTACCTGTTGCCGGACAAGGGCCGGATCTGGCATCTGGAGGTTTCGGCCGATTTTTACCGGAACTGGGTCAGGGACAAGATTGTGGCTTATCCCACGACCAATTTGTTCATTTGGAGCATGATGAATGTGGACCGCGTGGAAATCACGGGTTTGGACGCAGTCTTGAAGGCCGGGACGGCTTTTGGGCGGAGCGGCCTGGCTTCGCGTTTCGGCCTGGACATGCAGCTTTCCTATACCTTGCAATCCGCGCTCGACAAGACCGATCCCGACGGGCCCACCTACAACCACCAAATCGCCTATACGCCCCGGCATTCGGGTTCGGCCCGTTTGACGCTTTCCATGCCTTACGTTTCCCTTTCCTACCAGGCGGTTTTCAGCGGGATCCGTTATGCTTTGAACCAGAATATCCCGGAGAACCGTTTGGAGGCTTATGTGGAACACGGTCTGGGGCTGGATGTGCGCTTCGATTGGGAGAAGGCCGGGATTGAAATCGGGGCGGACTGGCTCAATTTCACCCATGTGCAGTATGAGGTCGTGCGGGGCTACCCGATGCCCGGTTCCAATTATCGGGTGCATTTGCGGTGCCGTTTCTAAGGATTTCCAAGGACCATGGATAATCCTTCCGACTTTACGGCAGGATGATGATTTTCTTTTGATACCGTTGTGTTCCGGCCTGTACTTGCAAAATGTAGGTTCCGGCCTGGAGTCCTGAAACGTCTATGCAGGACCGTTCGTTTTCCGGATACCAGCATCCCGCGAGGCTTCCTCCCAGGTTCCAAAGTTCCACTTTGTCCATCCTGCCGTCAGCAAGGGATAGGTTCAGTTCTCCTTGCGCCGGGTTCGGCCATGCCTCCAGCTTGTTTTCCCGTTCCTCCTCGATGGAAGTTCCCGTGTTGAGTTCATCCAGGTCCAAGCGGCATAAACCCAAATCGGTCATCAGACACGCCGTGTCCGCTTCCGATGGGGAAAATGAGGCTTTCGGGCATCTTGCCCGCTTCTGTCCGCACCCTGTTTCTCGCTACGCCTCGACGTAGCCCGCTACGCCTTCGGCTAGGCGAGAAGCATGTTGCATGACACAAGCGGGCAATCTCCCCAAAGTCTAATGACCGATTTGGGATAAAGCGAAATCGTAATAGAATAGCAAATCGTGTCCGTATCGTATGATATCGAAAGGAAGGACCAGCGCATCCAAGAAAAAGAAACGTTCATAATAAAGCTCGTCCCAACTCGAACCGGCATCCATCGAGCGGCTCACGCGGACTTCGGAGCTGAGGGAACCCGATGCCGCGTATACCGTGTCCATGTTTCCCATGGCATGGAACAGCTTCATGTTCAGTTGGAGCGGTCCGTCCTGCTCTGCCCATATGATTTGCCAACTCGCCCCCTGGTCCTGCGATTTCCCGATTTTGGCATCCCCGCTTCCCGCGAACCAGATTTCATCCGGGTTCCAAGGGTTGAAAAGCAAGTCCGAGATTGGATTTTCCTCATCCGGCAGGTGGTACACCGAAGAAATCCCGCTTTCCAAGTCCATTGTTTCGATGATTCCTTTCCGGCTTTCAGCGGACAGGCCTGCCAGGAAAACCGTGTTCGTGTCAAGGGGATGGAATTCCACAACCGGGTATATCACGTTCGAATCGGATATCCTCGTCCAGCTTTCCCCGAAATTCCGGGTCACGTACAGGCCCCGGTCCGTGGCAAGCAACACCGTTTCCGGATTCTGCGGGTTCTGGGCCATTCCCCGGGCCGTTTCCGGTTTGTCTTCCGTTGCCAGGTTGGAAGTGAGGTCGCGGAAGCTCTTCCCCCTGTCTTCCGAGAACAACAGCAGGCTGTCTGTTTTTCCGGATATTCTCGGGGAAATGACCAACATCCGCTGTCCGGTTTGCACGAAATCCAATACCGGAATCCCTTGGAAAGCGTAAGGGCTGAACGCTTTTTCTTGTTCCAGGTCTTTGAAATCTTGTAAGTGTATGGAAATAAATTGATTCCGTGGTTTTGTTTTTTGATGAAGTAATTTGAAGGGGAATTGCATGATGGCTTGGAATGGAATGCCGGGAAAAATCCTAACTTTGCTTCCTTTTGCAAACGGAGCCTTTATGAAAAATTTTTGGAAAAGTCTTTCGTGCCTTTTGCCTTTTTGTGTTTTGACAGCTTGCGAACCTCAAAGAACCCGGGAGGAAGGATCGGGACAGGAAGGGGATGTACACTCGGTGACGACCCGCATGTACGTGCTTTGCGAAGGGCTTTACGGCATGAACAATTCGAGCCTGTATTGCCGCGACATGCGGACGGGGGAAACCTGCCAGGATATTTTCCGCCAGCAGAACGGGCGGGGATTGGGCGACACGGGCAATGACATGGGGATTTACGGGAGCAAGCTCTATATTGTCATGAACGGGTCCAACACGGTGGAAGTGCTGGACGCCCGGACTGCCGTTTCCCTCAAGCAAATCGGGATGCGGGACGGGAACGGGATAGGCCGCCAGCCCCGTTCCATCTGCTTCGAGGCCGGCAAAGCCTATGTTTGCAGCTTCGACAACACGGTCTGCCGTATCGACACGGCCAGCTTGGAGGTGGAAGCCGTGGTGGAAGTAGGGCGGGACCCGGACGGCATTTGCGTGAGCAACGGGAAGTTGTACGTGAGCAATTCCGGAGGATTGGATTATCCTCTTTACGATAGCACGGTTTCGGTCGTGGACTTGGCTTCTTTCCAGGAAATCAAAAAGATAAAAGTCGGAGGCAACCCTTATACGGTGGCCGCCGACTCCTTGGGCCACGTTTATGTCTGCACGAGGGGCAACTACGAAGGGTTCAACCAGAAAGGACGGGGTCCCTTGGCCCGGGAACAGGCTTTTCCGGATGGCAAGGGGAATGCAGGGGCCAAGGCGGGGACGGAGGGTTACAATTTTTACCGGATTGATACCCGGACGGACGAGGTGGACAAGGTTTTCGATATCCCGGTCCTGAATTTCAGGATACAGGGGCACTGTGCCTACCTCTACCACTACGATTACGGGAGCGGGGACTCTTGGATTTCATGCCTGGATTTGCGGAGCGGGAACCTGATGGAAGGGGATTTCGTGACCGATGGCACGGAAATCCAGACTCCTTACGCGATTGGGTACGATACCTACATGGACCAGGTTTATGTGGGAGACGCTGGTAACTTCATGGTTTCCGGGAATGTGTTCGGTTTCCCTCCCGGAGGAGGCGGTTGCCTTCTGGCCTTGCGCGGGGTTGGTTTGAACCCTTCCTCCTTCGCCTTTTGGGCCGAACCGGATACCTCCTTGGCCCGGTAACCGCCTTTCATTCCTCTTTTTGTTCTCGTCCGTCCGTTCCTTTCCGACCAAGAAAGATTTTGCAGTACAGTCTCCAGGTATTTTGAGCGGCCCGCTTGGTTTCCGGATGTGGCGGGTCTTGGTCAATTTAGCGTAAGGAATCGGACAAGGCTTGGCTTGCCGGGATTCCCGGAAGGGTTTCGATGCTTCCGGAAGGGAGGCCTTCCGTTGCCCCGGACGGCAGGGATGCTTCGGGCGGCAAGGCGATGTAATACGTGCGGCGGGACTTGTCAGGTAGGGTTTTGCCCCGGATCCAAGGATTGTAGAGTTTTAACATCTGGTAGGTCACTCCTTGCTGCCGGGCGAAGGCGAAGAGGTCGTTGATGGTGGTGTCCACCTTGATTTTGCGTTCCTGCAAGGGGGGATAGAGGTCTTGGGGACGTATATGGAGCCCGTAATGCTCGGGATTCCCCACAATGAGCTTTTCGGCCAGGATACGGTAGACGTAGCGGGAAGTCTCTTCGGGCAAGTAGAGTTGGTAGTAGTCCGTCACGCTTTGCGTCCGGAGATGGTAGTCCATGTTGGATTGCCCGGTATTGTAGGCCGCTGCCGCCAAGGTCCAGCTTCCGAAGCGCTCATGCAGGAGCAGGATATATTCGCAGGCCGCCCTCGTGGCCTTTTCGAGGTTGTAGCGTTCGTCGATATGGGCATTGACCTCCAAGCCGTGGTCGCGGGCTGTCCCGGGCATCAATTGCCAGAACCCGGCGGCCCCGGCCGGGGAAACCACGTTCATCATGCCGCTTTCGATAAGGCAGAGGTATTTGAAATCCTCCGGCACCCCGTATTCTTTCAAGATACTTTCGATTTCCGGGAAATAGCGGTTGGCCCGTTTGAGCAGCAGCAATTGGTTGGACTGCCAGAAGATATTGACCATGACTTCCCGGTCCAGGCGTTCCCGGCAAAGGTAGAAATCCAAAGGGACGGCTTCCCCGGCAAAATCCAGTTTCCCGGGAAGGGCCGGGGGCATGATTTGGTAGCCTTCGAGGAATTTTTGATGGTAAGCGGAATCCTGGACGGGGACCGGGATGCTTCCTTGCGCCCTGGCCGAACCATGTTGGCGGTATAGGCCGTAGGTCAGCAAGATACAATTGAACGCGAAGAAACCGGCGTGGAAGAGCTTGGCGTTTTTTTTCATCAGGTTTTCTTAGGGTTTTGTTTGGAAAACGTCAGGAAAACTTACAGGATGAAAGGACTGTCGAACGTCCGGAAATTTTCTCCTTTTTGGTCCTTTGCCGAAAGGATGGGCTTGTCGCATTTCCAGTCGATGCCCAAATCGGGGTCGTTCCAAAGGATGCAACCCTCGGTTTCGGGTGCGTAAGGGGCCGTTACCTTGTAGGCGAAAACGGTATTGTCTTGCCGGGTCACGAACCCGTGCGCCATGCCGGCGGGTAGGAGGAATTGCCATTTGTTCTCTTCGCTTAGTTCCACGCAGACATGTTGCCCGTAAGTGGGGGAACCCTTGCGCAGGTCGACCGCCACGTCCATGACCGCGCCCCGGATGACCCGGACAATCTTGTCCTGGGCAAAGGGCGGTTTCTGGAAGTGCAGGCCCCGCAGTACGTTCCGGGCCGACATGGATTCGTTGTCTTGCACGAAAGTGTATTCCAATCCGGCTTCCTTCCATTTCCTTTGGGAATAGCTTTCCATGAAATAGCCTCTTTCGTCTTTGAAAACATCCGGTTTTATAATCAAAACCCCTTCAATCTTGGTTTTTTCGAAAATCATCGCTTGTTTCTCTTTTTATCGGGTGGGGACCCAAAAGTAGTTTGGATTACCCAAGGGCGATGTGTCATAATGAGCAATCTGCTTCGTTGCTTTGGTTCCACCGAAAACAGGCTGAACCTCGGCCAAAAGCAGTGCAAGTCGAAGGCAGAGACAAAACTCGTTTTGGCTATGCTGAGACGTAGCCTGCGTTCG
>CALUNB010000012.1 GCA_944321885.1 uncultured Bacteroidales bacterium
CAGGGAATCGTTTTTCATGCTGAACAGGCCATGTCCCATGGTTAGGAAGATTGTTGCTATTTCTGAAAGAGAGGGTGCGCGGTGGTTGATGGTGCACACCCTCCCGGTGAATCAGGCGGATTCGAAGACAGCTTCCAGGAACGGAGTTATTTCTTCACGTTGGGGAGTTCCAGACCGTATCCCTTGCGCTTGTCTTCGGCTTTGAGCCAGATGCCCAAGAGGAAGGCCGCCACGCCGAAGGAAGCGAAGATGATCATCGGCACGGTGTAATCGTAGGCTGGCATCGCAGTGCCTTGCATCATGGCCTGGTTGCGGGCTTCGGCTATACCCGGATTGGTGGAATTGAGCACATTCCCGATGATTTTGGGGACAAAGCAAAGCCCGATGTTCTGAACCCAGAAAATCAGTGCATAAGCGCTTCCCAGGATTTTCCCATCGATAACCTTGGGGACGCTGGGCCAAAGGGCTGCCGGTACCAGGGAAAAAGAGACCCCTAACACGACGGTGATGAGGAAAGCCAGCCATTTTTCGGGATAAGCAGGCAGGAGGAAAGCGTAGGAGAGGTGGCAGATAATCATAATCAAGGCACCGTACATCAGCATGGAAGCACCTTTCCCTTTGTAGTCGATGAAAGAACCCAAAAGCGGGGTCAGAATCATAGCCAGGATAGGGAACCACCGGAAAATATTGGCTGCTTCATCGGCTGGAATGGCCAGCGTGGATTCCAAAAAGTTGGTGGCATAGCGTTGGAACGGGAAGATGGCTGAATAATACAATACGCAGAGCAGGGCAATCAGCCAGAACATCTTGCTGCCGAAGATGTATTTGATATCGCTGAACTTGAACTGGTCTTCTTCCGAACCGGCATCCTTGCCAACGCCCAGCTGCTTGTCCAATTTGCGGTCCATCACTGAGAAGACGATGAAATTGATGAGACCGATGAGCAGCAGTACGGTGCAGAAAGCGATAGGAGCTACGACCGATTGGTCGAACTTGGCGGCCAGGAACGGGGAGAGCGAAAGGACGGCGAATACTCCCAGGCGGGCAATGGCCATTTCCAATCCCATGGCAAGTGCCATTTCCTTGCCTGCAAACCATTTGGCAATGGCACGCGATACCGTGATTCCGGCCATTTCGCAACCGCAGCCGAAAATCATGAAGCCCAAGCATGCCAGTTTTGCGCTTCCCGGCATGGAGGTCCACCAGGAACCCAACCAGGTGCAAAGAGCTGAATCCTGAAAGAATTCGCTAATGGCGATGTACTTGATAGCCGCTCCCACGACCATCAACGAGGCGGATAGCGTTCCCGTGAAGCGGACTCCCATCTTATCGAGGATGATACCGGCCAAAATCAGGAAACCGCATACATTCAGGATGTATTCGGAGGCTGCGTAAGTTCCGAACACGTCCGGGGTCCAGCCGCGTTTGGATTCGATAAGGGTCTGCAGGGGCGACATCACGTCCACGAACATGTAGGCGAAAAACATCATCAAGGCGATGAGGATTAACGCGATCCAACGGGCGGCTACGGAATCCCGTAGCGTTTTTTGAAGTTTTTCAGTCATGACAATATGTTTTAGTTCATTTGTTAATCGGATTCATGTATTTGAGATTGATTGAGTAAAGGGTCACGAACAAGCCGGTCAGGAGGATGGCTCCCCATGGAATGCCGGCAGCGGGCATCATCAGCATGGAAATCAGTATCAAGACACATTGGGAAATCGTATAGATATGGAAGCCCTTGCGTTGCATCTTCCACATCCAAGCCGCGCCCAAGATGGAACCCGCGTAGAACAAAGTGGAAAAGAGGTAGAAGTAACGGGGGACGGCAAACATGCTTTGCATCTGGGTTTCCAGTTCGGGAAGTAGGGCAAAGTACTGGTCGTATATCCCAGAGTTGAACACCATGTCTTTCATGGTGGGCATGCTGAGCCAGAAGACCAAATTGGAGAATCCGGACAGACCGCTTCCGATGAAGGTCAGGATGCAAAGTACCGTGAGCAGGTTAGGCCTTTGGATTTGGTAGACCTTGGCGGGGGACAGGGGTTCGCTTTCCTCTTCCTCGTACGTTTCCCCTTCTTCGGATTCCTCTCTTTTGTCCTCTGGGTCTTGCGGGAGGGAATCCCCGGGGATTCCCTGTTTCTTTTCGCGTTCGCTTTTGTCTTTAGGGTCGTTATCAAATTCCATATCGGGATAGCTTTTGTTGGATGCCTGTCGCGAAAGCCGCCACTTCCGGATGGGAAACATAGGCTTGCAGTCTGCGTAAAATCTCGTAATAGACACTCAGGCATTCGGTTTGTTCATATTCTATGCTGCGGGCGAAACGGCGGGGGAAACCTTCCACATAGGCCAAGCGCTGCGCATGGATTTCATCTATGCGTTTGGCCAAAGCCATGCCTTTTTGGATGTCTCCGGCATGGAAGTATTCGTCCATGAGGTAAACCATGACCCCGTCGAAAGGTATCTTGGCATCGGGGAAAAATTCCATGCACTTGTCCAGTACCCGGATGGCTGAATCTTGCTTTCCTTCGAAGTTCAAGGCCCGCGCCAAGAGGGCGTATTGGTAGCGGATAGTGCCTGCGTAGGCGGCACTTTCCGGGTCGATGGCCGTTTTGGGGTCTTGCAGGTTTCCCCATCGGAACTGGTTGACAAACAAGTCGTAACTTTTGTCCGTGTTAATCCCGTTCCCGCCTGTGACAACCCGGTTCGGATTCCGGTAAGGCACGATACGGTAAACCGTACCTTCGGCTTGGGCGGATTCGGGAACCGGCAATACGTTCTCCTGGGCGTATTGGCTTGCCACATGGAAAGGCCGTTCAAAGCCGTTGGACGCGAAAATATCGAGGAAGGCCAGGTCGGCACGGTAGAGGAGGTTGTTCTGGGTGGTTGCTTTCAACTGGAAGCGGAGGGCATCGGGTGTGCGTTCCGCTTCCTCGGCGGTCAACAGACCTTTTGCCAAGAGACGTTCCTTGTCGATGCTTACCTTGACCTTGTCGACCGGGACGATGGAAACCAGGCTGCCGTCATAGACCCTTTGCTTGGTAGCGGGGTCTTTGCTGCCGGTGAACTTCAAAAGTTCGGATACTTCCACGGGTTCGCCCAAATCCAGATTGCCTAAAATCACGAAATCCTTCCCCGGGCCGTAGTCCTGGCTGGAGAGGCTGAAACGGAGCGGTTCCGCCTCGTACATTTTTCGGAACAACGGTTGCACATGCCAGAAACTATTGGCCAAAGCGCTGTTGATGATGCGTATGTCGGTGCGGATACCTTCCACTTCCTGGCAGTACCACAAGGGGAAGGTGTCGTTGTCCCCGTTGGAAACCAGGATTCCGTCGGGTTCGCACGAAAGCAGGCTGTTCTTGCCGAAATCGTAAGCCGCCGTCCGGTGGGAACGGTTGTGGTCGTCCCATCCTTGCTGGGCCATCAAGCCCGGTACGAACACGAGGCTCAAGCCTGCCACGACGGGGAAAACGACTTTCGGGTCGAGTTTCCGGCTGAGCCAATCGGTCAACGCCATGACACCCATGCCGATCCAAATCGCGAAAGCGTAGAACGAGCCCGCATAGGCGTAATCCCGTTCACGCGGCTCGGTGGAGGGTTGGTTCAAATAAAGGATGATGGCCAAACCGGTCATGAAGAACAGCAGGAAAACCACGAAACCGCTTTGCTTGAACTTGCGGCATTGGTAAATGAGCCCGCATAGTCCAAGCAGCAGAGGAAGCATGAAGAAGGTGTTGCGGGCTTGGTTGTTCTTCAGGTAGTCGGGCAAGTTGTCCTGGGGCCCGAGCCTCCAGGCATCGAGGAATTTGATACCGCTGATCCAATGCCCGTGGAACAAATCCCGGCTGCCGTCCCGGTTGTAACCCAAACCTTGGATATTGTTCTGCCGTCCGGCGAAGTTCCACATGAAATAGCGGAAATACATCCATCCGCATTGGTAACGGACCAAGAAACGCAGGTTCTCTATGCCCGTGGGTTTGGCGTTGCCATCCTGGGCATCGCTCCCGCTCCAGAAACGGTAATAATCCTGATGGGGCCGGGAAGCACTGTTTTCCGCCGAATACATGCGGGGGAGAAGGCCGCAATGGGCCTTGTCGTACACGTATTCGTTGTTATGGCCTATGATTTCGTACTTGCCGCTTTCCGTGTCCTTGACATAAACCGGGCTGGTTTCCTTGACGTCCACGACTTGGGCGTTGTAGTAGTTCCCGTAGAGGAGAGGGCGCGAACCGTATTGTTCCCGGTTCAGATAGGCAAGCAGGCTGTAAGCATCCTTGGGTTCGTTTTCGTTGATGGGAACTCCGGCATTGGAACGGATGACCAAGGTCAGGAAGGTGGAATAACCAATCAGGATGAAACAGAGGCTGAGCAAGGCGGTGTGCAGCACGACCCGGTTCTTGCGTTGCGCCCGGTAAAGCCCCCAGACCAAGGCCCCGATAAGCAATACAAAGTAGATGATGGTTCCCGAGTTGAAAGGCAGGCCGATGCTGTTGACGAAGAAAATTTCGAAATAGCCTGCCAGTTTGACGGTCCAAGGGATGATGACCCAGAGCAAGAGGGCCAGCAGGACCAGCGAGAGGATCAAAGAGCTCCAGAATCCTTTCCGGCTGTGGGGGAATTTCTTGTAATAGATGGTGAAGACGATGGCCGGAAGGACCAAAAGGTTGAGCAGATGGACTCCGATGGCCAAGCCAATCATGAACGCGATGAAAATAATCCAGCGCAGGTTATGGGGTTGGTCGGCACATTCTTCCCATTTGAGGATGGCCCAGAACGTGATGGCCGTGAAGAAAGAGGACATGGCGTAAACCTCGCCTTCGGCCGAGGAGAACCAGAACGAGTCGGAGAAAGTGTAGGCCAAGGCTCCCACGACCCCGCAGGCGTAAATCAAGGCTTGGTGGAAGACTCTGAGGCCTCCTTCCTGGCTTTGGTAACGTTTTTCCACCATCCGCCGGACCAGATGCGTGATGGTCCAGAACAGGAACAGGATGGTAAAGCTGCTGCACAGGGCTGAAAGGATGTTGATGGCAAAGGCCGTGTGTTCAGGATGCCCGAAAGTGAAGATGTTGGCGACGGCTCCCAAAAGCTGGAAGGTGGGGGCTCCAGGGGGATGTCCAACCATGAGCTTGCTGGCTGTGGCGATATATTCCCCGCAATCCCACCAGCTAACGGTACGTTCGGCGCAAGCGATATAGACGGTCGTGGCAATGGCCCAGACAATCCATCCAATGAGGTTGTTGTAGCGTTGGTAATTTTTCATTCCCAATAAGTTGGTTTTTCCTTGGAGCCGATACCGGGCTGACCTTTGTGGAAAGGAAACCGGTATCGGCAGAAAAGGAACCCCGGTGTCGGAACGCAATTTTCAATACCGGGTAATATGCGATGCACGGTACGTCAGAATGGGTAAGATACGAGGCGCTGAGAGCGGGAACGAAGGAACATGCCCATTATCACGCACCGTAGTGCATCAGAGTTGGACGCCATACTGGTTAAGCGTCCCCGCAATCTTTTCGGCGATTTGCTTTTCGTTGTATTGGAGTGCCATGTAGTAACTGGTTCCCAAGGTGGAAACGGCCTGTTGCATTTCTTCGCGCAATCCCCTCTGGTGTTTGGGACGGTGGAACGAATAATAGTATTGCAGACGTTGGCTGTAGTTCTCCGTTACGCTTTCCAGAACTTCCAGGGCCTTTTCCCTTTGGCCGCATTGGAAGTAGGCATCCGCATAGAGCAGGGTGTGGTGGCTGTATTCCAAGGCTTTGTCCGGGAAGAAATACAATCCTTTGTCCAAAACCTGTACGGCGGAATCCTTCTTGCCTTCGGCAATCAAGGCCGTGGCCAAGGTGGCGTATTGGTGGCGGGCCTGTTCCGACCAAGCGCGGGTTTCGGGGTCGAGCTTCACTTCCCCTGTATGGATTTCACCCCAGCTGAACTTGTTGACCAACAAATCGTAGCTCCTGCGGGTGTCGATGCCGTTGCTTTGGCCGCCCAAGGCTTGGCGGTTGGGGTTGCTGAACGGGACGAAGCGGAACAACATGCCTTCGATTTGGGCTTGCGCCAAGGCGGGCATGTATTTGTTGTGGCTGTACGGGCTGATGAAGTAGATGGGCCGATCCTGCCAGTTGTTGGCAAGGATGTCCAACATGATCAGCTGCGATTTGGAAAGTTGGTCATCGTTGATTGTCCAGGTGAGCGAGGCCGGGGTCCGGGCGATTTCCTCTTCGGTGTAGCATCCCGAAGCCCGCATCTTTTCCTTGTCCAGGCTCAGTTTGAGCCGGTTGGTGGGAATGTAGGACAACAAATCCCCGCTCATCGAGGCCAGCTTAGCCCTCGGGTCGTCCAGATTGATGAAATCCAAGGCGGAAGACAATTCCACCGGACCGGGAATCTGGTTCTGGATAAAGACATGCTCGTTCTTTCCTCCCCCGTAGTTGGCGGCGGAAACACTGTGGCGGAACGGCTTCGATTCGTAGATTTGGCGGAACAAAGGTTGGATATGCCAGGAGCTGTGCGCCAGCATGCTGTTCACCAAACGGACATCGGGACGGATTTTTTCCACGTATTGGCAGTACCAGAGCGGATAGGTGTCGTTGTCCCCGTCCGAAATCAGGATTGCGTTGGGTTGGCAGGATTCCAGGTTGTTCCGGGCGAAATCCCGGGCCGAAGTCCGGCGGGAACGGTCGTGGTCGTCCCAGCCTTGCTGTCCCATCAGTACCGGCACGCAAAGGATGCAAAGTACCGAAACCCCGGCATAAGCGGCTGCTTTGACGGTTTCCGGCCTCTTTTCGAGGACTTTTTTCAAGGCTTGCCCGATGCCGGCAACCCCCAAGCCGATCCAAACCGCAAAGGCGTAGAACGAACCGGCGGAGGCGTAATCCCGTTCACGCGGTTCGGTGGAAGGTTGGTTCAAATAAAGGATGATGGCCAAACCGGTCATGAAGAACAGCAGGAAGACGATGAAGCTGTTGCGGTTGTCGTAACGGCTGTGGTAAACCAACCCGATCAGGCCGAGAATCAAGGGCAGGAAATAGAAGGTGTTGCGCGAAGGATTCTCTTTCAGGTATCGGGGCAGGTTGTCCTGCGGGCCGAGGCGCATCTCGTCGATGAAGTCGATGCCGCTGATCCAGTTCCCGTGCAACACGTCCAAGCTACCGTCCTCGTTGTATCCGCGTCCCATGATGTCGTTTTGGCGTCCCACGAAGTTCCACATGAAGTAACGCCCGTACATCCACCCGATTTGGTATTTGAAGAGGTACCGGAGGTTTTGCCCTAAAGTGGGACGGTCGGGACCATCATGCCCGCTCCAAATCTTGTTGTAGGTAACGCAGGGACGGCCCCCGTTTTGCATGGAGTTCCAAATACGGGGGAAAAGCCCGCAGTGGGCCGGGTCGTAGGTCAGTTCCTGGGAGGAATAACCGGCTTCTTCGTAACGGCCCGTGCTGTCGTTGCGTACGTATTGGAGGTTTGCATTTTCAATGTCGATGACTTGGGCATTGTAGAATTGGCCATAGAGCAAGGGTGCCTTGCCGTATTGGTCGCGGTTGAGGTAGGACAGCAGGCTGATAGCGTTTTTCACTTCCCCTTGGTTCAAAGGCACATTGGCACTGGCCCGGATGACCAAGGTCAGGAAGGTGGAGTAGCCGATGAGCAGGAAGCAGAGGCAGAGCAAGGAAGTGTGCAAGACCACGTGCTGTTTCTTGTGGGCATAGCGCAGGCCCAGGATCAAGGCGGCGATCAAGAGGGCGAAGTAGAAAATCGTTCCTACATTGAAGGGAAGATGCAAGGTGTTGACGCAGAACAGTTCAAAGTATCCCGCCAGTTTGACCGTCCAAGGGATGACGACCCAGAGGGTCGCACCGAGGATGACCACCGAGAGCAGGATGGAGAGCCAGAATCCTTTGCGTGAGGTTTTGAATTTCTTGTAATAAATCACGAACACGATGGCCGGGATGACCAGGAGGTTGAGCAAGTGGACCCCGATGGCCAAGCCGATCATGAACGCAATCAGGATAATCCAGCGTAAGTTATGGGGTTGGTCCGCGACGGCTTCCCATTTGAGGATGGCCCAGAAGGTCACCGCCGTGAAGAAAGAGGACATGGCGTAAACTTCGCCTTCCACCGCGCTGAACCAGAACGAGTCGGAGAAGGTGTAGGCCAAGGCGCCTACGATGCCTGAACCGAAAATCAGGATGCTTTGCGCGAGGCCCGGCACCCAGGAAGCGTATTCGGGGGCGTCTTTGGCGAGGCGGCGTTCCTTGGTCTTGGCATCGCGTTCGGTGTAGTTGAAGCGGAAAACCAGTTTGCGGGCCAGCATGGTGATGGACCAGTACAGGAAAAGGATGGTGAAACTGCTGCACAAGGCTGACATGCAGTTGACCATGAATCCGACCTTGGCAGGGTCTCCGAAAGCGAAGATGCTGGCAATGGCGCCGAGGAGTTGGAAGGTGGGGGCTCCGGGAGGATGGCCGACCATCAATTGTGAGGCGGAGGAAATATATTCCCCGCAATCCCACCAACTAGCCGCCCTTTCGGCGGTTCCGATGAAGACACAAGTGGCCACGAGCCACACTGTCCATCCGATGAGGTTGTTCCAAAGCTTATATTTGCCCATGGGTTCTGTTTTTAGCAAACGGCCTTGGCCCCGGTTTGGATGTCCGGGCGGGCCGAAAACTTGCAAAGATAGCGAAAGTCGAGCGCAGAGCCAAGCGTTTTCTTCTTGAGCTCTGCCGAGACCAAGCTATCTTCGCCGCTAGGCAACGATAGCGAAAAGTCCTTTTCTTTCTCTTTTGTGAGGGGCAAAAGAGAAAGAAAAGAGACCAAAAGAAAGAGAAAAGCCCCCAACCCAGCGTTGGCAGGTTTGGAGCGGTGGGGTTGGATGGAGCGGTTCGGATGAAAACTGGCGCTTTGGGGCGCGCTGGAGGCTTTGGGCGGGCACTGCCAACGCTTTTTGTGTCGGGTATTTTTGCATGTCTTGTCGAGAGTTGCGCTGTTTTTATAGGGGCTATGTGATTCGATGCGATTGTTTTACCAATTGTTTCCTCTTTTGAGAGGGGCAAAAGAGAAAGAAAAGCGACCAAAAGAAAGAGAAAAGCCCCCAACCCAGCGTTGGCAGGTTTGGAGCGGTGGGGTTGGATGGAGCGGTTCGGATGAAAACTGGCGCTTTGGGGCGCGCTGGAGGCTTTGGGCGGGCACTGCCAACGCTTTTTGTGTCGGGTATTTTTGCATGTCTTGTCGAGAGTTGCGCTGTTTTTATAGGGGCTATGTGATTCGATGCGATTGTTTTACCAATTGTTTCCTCTTTTGAGAGGGGCAAAAGAGAAAGAAAAGCGACCAAAAGAAAGAGAAAAGCCCCCAACCCAGCGTTGGCAGGTTTGGAGCGGCGGGTTCGTATGGAGAGGTTTGGATGAAAACTGAAGTTTGGGGACGCGCTGGCGGCTTTGGGCGGGCACTGCCAACGCTTTTTTTGCCAGGCGCAGTATCCGTAGGAGGGGGCTTTCCCCGCGTCCTTCCTGCCCATCGTGCAGTGCTTGGCGCGTGCCGGCCGGCCACTATCGGCTTGGAATCGATGCAGAAACAATCTTCCACCATCCATCTCCGGGCCATCCTTTGGCGGATGCGCTGGCAGAGTGGGACTGTGGGCTTGTGCCGGTCGTTGTATTGCCACCGGAATATGAGGTGGGGCATCTTGCGCCGATATTCCTTCAGCTTGGAAAACAACAGGAACTCGCTGTCGATGCCTATGGCCTCGGCCGCCATGCCCAGGGCGACCACCTCCGGGTCGGAGAACCGGGGGACAACACCCGGGCGAGGCATGTTCCCTTGTTCATTGAACCATCCCCCGGCTTTCTGCTTGCAGATGTCTAGAAATTTTGCGAATATTGCATGTAAGTTGTGTGTACGGTAGATGTAAATCAGATGGTTAAGAGTTTCTAATTTACAAAATGCCAATGATATGCACAACTTTTTTGGTATAAATCTTCTTCGGTTTTGAGAAGCTGTTTAAAATTTCCTACAATCCTGAAAAGGCTGAATTTTCAGGGACCGGTTTCAGGATTTTGTTTGCCCATCGGGGGCTATTTCGGGTCTTGCTTGCCTTTTTCACGTCAGATAGCTCGGCTATCCTCCTTTGAAAAACGCGGCGCCATCCCGCGAAATCCCCTCCCGATGGCCTAAACAAATAAATTTAAGCAGCTTCTTAATTCCGCCAACGGGTATGACATACAAGCAGACAATGATACACGGAAAAGAAAATATAACATTAAAAGAAGATGAGGACTATCTCAATTGGCTCATCGAGCTCAAACAACGCTTCCTCAGCCAAAGACTGAAAGCATCCAGTGCGGTTAATGCTAATTTGTTGGAATTCTACTGGAGTGTAGGCAGGGATATAGAAGTCCGGCAATATGCCAATACATACGGTTCAGGTTTTTTTGATGGCCTGAGCAGGGACATGAAGCGGATTTTGCCAGGAGTACAAGGATTATCTCCGATTAATTTGCGGTATATGAACCGCTTCTATAGATTGTATTCTCCGATTATTGGAAATGTTCCGCAGCTTGCGGAAGATTTCAATCCCACCTCAAAAGCAAATGTTCCGCAGCCTGCGGAAGATTTGCTTCTCAGAGAAATCATGTCAATACCGTGGGACCATCATCGCCGTATAATTGACAAATGTGGCAATGATGTCCAGAAAGCTCTCTTCTTTGTAAAGAAGACCCACGAAAACAATTGGAGTCGCAACGTGTTGGTAAATTGGCTCAGTACAGAGCTTTACGAGAGGGAAGGCCAGGCTATCACCAACTTCAGCTCCACGCTACCTGAAATCCAGGGCGATTTGGCCCAGCAGATTACCAAAGATCCCTACCTTTTTGACTTCCTGTCTATGCGTGAAGACTATGATGAGCGCGACCTTGAGGATGCCTTGGTTTCTAATGTCACCAAATTCCTCCTTGAACTCGGTAAAGGCTTCTCTTATATGGGCAGACACCTGCGAATAGTAGTAGGTAACCAGGAATTTTTCCCGGACCTTCTGTTTTACAATACCCATATTCACGCGTATGTAGTCATTGAATTAAAGGCCCAGACTTTCAAGCCGGAATTTCTCGGGCAACTGAGTTTCTATGTGTCAGCTGTCAACAACCAGATGAAAACAGATGCAGATAATCCGACCATAGGTTTGCTCATCTGCAAAGACAAAGACAGTGTTGTGGCGAAATACGCACTAGACCCATATAAAGAACCGCTTGGCATTGCTGAATACCAGTTCTCGAAACTATACCCTAAAGACTTGGAGTCATCGCTCCCGTCCATAGAAGAAATCGAAAGCGAGTTGAAACATTCTGCCAGCGACGCTAAAAAGAAACAGTAAATCTCGTTACTTTTAGGCACATTTTTGGGAAGAGTATCATGAATACTTCATCACGGGTTCTTGGGCAGAAGGAATGCGCCAGTTAGGGAATGCTGTTCCGGTACAGTTGGCGTATATTGTCGGAAAATCTGTTGTAGAAGCATTGAAAGAGAGTTGAAATCCAGAAAAATTTCAGATTCATGGCAAAACTGTTTTTGGTGCCGACCCCGGTCGGCAATCTGGCCGATTTCACTTACCGGGCCGTGGAGGTGCTGGGACAAGTGGACTTGATTTTGGCCGAGGATACGCGGACCAGCAGCAAGCTTTTGCAGCATTACGGCATCAAGACCCCTTGCCGGGCCTACCACCAGTTCAATGAGCATAAGGTTTGCAGCCAGATTGTCGGACTGTTGCAAGAAGGGAAGGATTTGGCAGTGATTACCGATGCCGGGACTCCCGGGATTTCAGATCCCGGTTTCCTCTTGGTCCGGGCCTGCGTGGAAAACGGTATCGAGGTGGAGTGCCTGCCGGGAGCGACCGCTTTCGTCCCGGCCTTGGTCCAATCGGGTTTCCCTTGCGAACGCTTTGCGTTCGAAGGCTTTTTGCCGCATCAGAAGGGGCGGTCCGCCCGTTTGGAACAATTGAAATTCCAGGAGAGGACGTTCGTCTTGTACGAATCCCCGCACCGTATTGCCAAAACCTTGCAGCAGCTTGTGGATACCTTGGGCGGGCAACGCCGCGCCTGTCTTTGCCGGGAGATTTCCAAGGTCTTTGCCGAAAGCAAGCGGGGAACATTGGAAGAACTGGCTGCGTTTTATCAAACGAACGAACCCAAGGGCGAGATGGTACTTGTGGTGGAAGGGAATCCGAAGCCGGCCTACACTTATGCTTATCCGCGCCCGGCGGTGACAGTGGACTTCCTGTTATTGGCGGTTTTGCCGGACGGGAGCCGTCATTTGCTGTTGGTTGAACGAGCCAACGAACCTTTCAAAGGTTGTTTCGCTTTTCCGGGCGGCTTCGTGGACGAGGATGAGACCTTGGAGTGGGCCGCCGGGCGGGAACTTCGCGAGGAGACCGGCATCCGCCTCAAGGACTACGGGCTCACGCCGCTGCCTTTCCGGCCTTACAGCGCACCGGACCGTGACCCGCGGGGCCGTACCATCACGATGGTCTACCACGCCTTGTTGGAATGCGAGGAACTGCCCGAAGTGCAAGGGAGCGACGACGCCCGCCGGGCGGCTTGGTTCCCCGTGGAAGCTTTGCCCTCCTTGGCGTTCGACCATCCGCGCATTTGGGAAGATTTCTGTGGCACTGTCTTGGCTTCGCTCTGATACGGATGTTTTTTGTCGGCTTTGGAAATCTCCGCCCGCTCTGGCAGCTTGAAAAGCTTTCCGTGGCGTATGTTCCGGTTGCCCTTCGATTCCGGAAATTTTTCCCTACTCCGATTTCTTAAAGTCAACCTTTTGTTTGTTGGTTTTGAGAAGCTGTTTAAAATTTCTTACAATCCTGAAAAGGCTGAATTTTCAGGGACCGATTTCAGGATTTTGTTTGCCCATCGGGGGCTATTTCGGGTCTGGCTTGCCTTTTTCACGTCAGATAGCTCGGCTATCCTCCTTTGAAAAACGCCGCGCCATCCCTCCAAATCCCCTCCCGATGGCCTAAACAAATAAATTTAAACAGCTTCTGAGTTTCCTTTCGATTCCGGAAATTTCTCTTCGCCCCGTTTTCTTAGAAGCCCAACCTCTTGTTTATGTTTGTTTTGGACTGCTCTTCGCTTCCGGAAACCGCCTCTGCTCTTGAAAGTTCCGGATAGGCGGGCCGTCCGCAGGGAGCATGGACAGCCTGAAAGAGGAAGAGTTCCTGTCTCGATTATTTCGGCCTCCACGCACACGGCAGCTGAACGTAATAGACCGCCTGTAGGAGGAAGCGTTCCGGTTCACACCCCGGTTTTAAGGCTTCGGATGGCTTTTTTCCCAGCTTTTCAGGAACTCTTCGAGATATTCCGGTTCTATCATCTTGGTAACGATTCTCTTCTGCTCGTCCAAGACATAGATGGTGGGCGTGGTGGTCACATCCCATTTGTCGTCGTAATCCAAAGTGGCTTTCTTGCCGCAGAGGTTGGTCCAGTCTTGCAGGCCGTGCTTGTGGATGTATTGTTTCCATTCCGCCACATCGTGGTCCTTGCAGATGGCAATCACGTCGAAATCCCAGTCTTCCCCGTGTTTCCGGTACAACTCATGCCATTTGGGAACCGAGGTCTGGCAATGTACGCAGCTGAGCGACCAGAACAGGACCACCGTGTAGCGTTTGGGAGACGAAAAGACCGAAACCCACATTTCTTCGGGTGTGTCCACATTGGTATCCGGGCAGGAAAAATCCAAAGGCCGGTTCCCGATTAAAAGAGGCTCCACCCGTTCAATCCGTTTGCGGAAGTTTTCTACCAAACTGGCCGAAGCCCACCAGGCATCCCCTCCTAAATAGTACTTCTTCGCCAAATAGACCCAGATGGCATCCTGCCCGATGATCAGCGAACGTTGGTAGTGGTCCACCGGATGCGCAATGAACGCCTTGAACATCTCCGGGTTGCAACGGGTCTTTTCAATCAGGCGTTCCCAAGCGTACTTGATGGTATCGGGGTTTTGCATATGCAGCACCTTGTCCTGGAAGGCCGATACCCTTTGGAACAGCACCGGGGTATGGAGCATGCGTTCGTCGCAGAGGTCGTAGTTGTCAAAGAAATGGTTCTTGTAGTATTCGTACTTCCATTGGCGTTTGAGGGAATCCGGTACAGAGGCCGGGGCTTCCGGCACGTGCACGTCCTGCTGTGCCTTGAAAATGGCCGACATCAGATGTCCGGGATGTTCCTGGATGAAATCGGCGCGGTCTTGGTCCATCTTGTCGTACAGGGCCGAAATCTCTTGCTGGATTTTCCCGGCTTTCGCTTCATCCTGATCCTGTTTGGCGGCATCCAATTGTTTCCGCAGCTCGTCCACTTTCTCGAAATCGGCCTGCCCGTTCTTGGAAAAGTTCACGAAAAGATCGTTTTCGGGTGAATCCTCGAAGCGGATGCTTGAGAACAGTTGGGGGTAGGTGGTTTCGATGCCGATATGCTGGTTTTGGTCGAAAACGAATTCCGCATAGCGGTCGTCCCCCGTGATAAGGAGGTACATACCGCCTTCCATGGATTCCGGTCCGCTGAAGACATAAGTCTCGTTTTCAGGATGGTAGACGGCGGTATCCACCAAATACCGTCCCGACCAGTAATAGCGCCCTAAACGCAAGAAATGGTTCAGGGAATCCGGGTAGTTGTGGAGCTTGACCCGGATTTCGTAGCCGGTGGGGGAATCTTCCTTGCCGGGATTCGGCCTGGAGGCCCGGACTTCCCCGGGTCCGGCAGACAGCAAGGTCAGCAGCAAGCTGCCGAGAAGGAATCGTTTCATGGCCTTTGTCTATCTTGTTTGTTCTTTTATCTCCTCAACCCTCCGGGCCAATTCTTCCATCGAACCGACCACTTGGAGCAGTTTCCGGTTCTCTTCTTTCAGGAAACCGTTTTCCTGCATCTTGTCCAATTGGAGCAGGAGAGGGTCGTAGAAACCTTGGGTGTTCAGGAGGAAGACCGGTTTTTCTATTTGCTTGAGCTGGCAGAGGGCCAAGGTTTCGAAAAGTTCGTCCAAGGTCCCGTAAGAGCCGGGCAGGCAGACAAAGAGGTCGGCTTCCTTTACCATGCGTTCCTTGCGTTCTGCCATGCTGTCCACCACACTGAGCTGGCTCAGGCCGGGGTGGACCACTTCGAAACTATAATTTTCAAAGAAACGCGGAATGATGCCGTGAACCTCGGCACCGGCTTCCATGGCCGCATCCGCGACCACGCCCATCGTGCCGCAGCAGGCACCTCCGTAAACCAGACGGTGTCCGGCTTGGCCGATCCAATGCCCGGTTTGCCGGGCGGTTTGTACATGGATTTCGTCCCTGCCCATGGCAGAGGCGCAGTAAACGCAGATGTTCATTCGTTTTTGCTTTTTTGGGTGGCGCTTGGGGCGGGCTATTTGGCAATCCAAAGTTCCGGGTTCAGCTTGGTGGCATTCTTCCAGACTTGGAATTGGAGTTCCGATTTCCCCTCTTCGGCATCGTAGTACACGCGTCCTATTTTTTCCTTGGTATCCACTTTTTGGCCGGTTTTCACATAAACCTGGTCCAAGTTGGTATAGACCGTCACGTAGGCTCCGTGCCGGATCATGACGAAATTCAGGCCGTAAACCGATCCGATATTGCAGACCTCGCCCCCGAAGACCGCCCTTGCCGGGGCGTTCTTGTCGGTCAGGATGTCGATGCCGTTATTGGTGATGGACACGCTGCTGATGACCGGGTGGGGATGGGTCCCGAATTTCCCGGAGATGATCCCTCTTTCCACCGGCCAGGGAAGCTTGCCCTTGTTGCTTTCGAAATTGGAAGACAGGTTCTGCTCTTCCGGGGTCAAGGCATAGGTTCCGGCCTTGCTGCTTTCCCCTTTCTTGCGGGCTTCTTCCTGCGAACGCCGGATTTCCTCCTCGATGATTTTTTGGATTTGGCTATTGAGTTGGTTTACTTTCTTTTGTTTGTCTTTTATCTGTTTGCGTAATTTGCTTTCCTGGCTTTTGAGCTGGGAAACGATACGGTTCTTGTTTTGTTTTTCTTTTTCAAGTTTTTGCTTTTCTTGTTCTTGGGAACGCATCAGCTCTTTTTTGCTTTCCCGTTCCTGTTGCATGTTCTCCTTGCTTTCGCGCAAGGCCTCCTGCTTTTCCTTGATTAAATCGACCTGCTTGTTTATGTAGTTGTCGTATTGGCCGATATAACGTAACCTGCGCCATGCTTGGTTGAAATCCTGCGAGGCGAAAACGAACATCAGCAAGGTGTATTGGTTCCGGTTCCGCTGCGAGGCCACGAGCAAGTCGGCATACTCCTTTTTGAGCGTCTCGATATCGTTGCTCCTCCGGTTGATTTCCGCTTGGAGCCGGTTGATTTGGCGGTTGCTCAGCTCCACTTCCTTGTTCAGCCCCCGGATAAGTTCCTCCCTCTTGCTGATATTGCTGTTGACCAATTGCAACTCGGCCACGGTGCTTTGGCGGCGGTTCCGGGTCTGGTCCAATTGCTTGGAAGTCTGTTCAATCTCTTTTTCCAACTTCTTTTTGTCGGCTTCGAGTGTTTTTCTGTCCTGCCCGTAAAGCGGTCCGCATGCCAGCAGGCAGACCGTGAGCAGGATTCCGGCCATCCGTTTGGGGAATCCGGGAAAATAGGTGTCCAAACGCAGTGACATGGTGGTTTTATTCAGGTAAAATATATTCGTTTTCAAGTGTCTGCATGTTCCTCAGCAGCCCGTGGTTTACTGTGACCTGCGTGGAAGCGGGGATGCTGAAAGGGAAGGTCAACGGTGTGTCCCAGCGGATTTTTTCATAGGAAATCTCTGCGTGGAGCAGGGTTTTCTTCTCCAAGGCCATGTGGAGTTCAATCATTCCATCCTTGGAATAGAGGATGCCGGCCTGGATTTCCCTACCTTTTTCGCGCAAGGCCAACTCTATTTTTTCGAGCTGGTAACTGTCCTTGTCGATGACAGCCTTCCAAGCCAGACTGTCCGTGCTTACGCCGTTTAATATCCAATCTCCTTTCGGGCTTTGTGCCAAAATCCGTTTTCCGCTGAACATCAGGGTGTCGGTCTGCTGCATCAACACGCCTTGGCAGAGGCGGAAAACTACCGGTATCAGGCGGGTCGTGCTGTCGTCGGTGTAACAGGAGGCCATACCGCCGATTTTGCTGTACATCCACAAGCTGTCGGGCGTGATTTTGAGCCGGAGTAATTCTATCGACATTTTGTGGAACAACATCCAAAGGGTTTCCCCGTTTTCTATCCGAAGTTGGCCTTTCATGCCGATTTTCATCGCATCCACTTTCAGTTTGATGTCCATGTTGGCGCTGAAAGTATTGAAACGGATGTTCCGCTGCATGGCTTTGTCCAGGATGAACGAAGCCGAATCGGAAGTGCTGGCGGGGATATCCCCGTCCATGGAGAAGCTTTGCTCCCTCCAGCCTGTATCGGCCTTGTCGGGACGGCAGGAAACAGCGGCCAAGCCGGAGAGGAAGGCCAAGCAGAGGCTTTTCCCGAACGCTTTCACGCCTCTGTGGAGCCGTGTGCTGGTTCTTCGCAAGAGGTTGGGTGCTTGGGACATGTCGGTTCCTTTTTATCGTTTCACCGGCTTCCTGCCGGGTTCCCCTGTTTCATCTTTTCTTCCAGGGGCTTGTTGTCCGGTTTTTTTTGCAATGCCTTCTTCCAAAACTCCAAGGCCTTCTCCTTTTCGCCCAATCGGTCCAGGATGTCCCCGTAATGTTCCAGGATGGTGGCATCCTTCCCCTCGTCATAGCGGTGCGCCTGCTTGATGGCGTCCAAAGCCTTGTCGTAATTCCCCGATTGGTAAAGGACCCAGGCATAGGTGTCGAGGAAAGTCGCGTTCTTGGGTTCGCTTTTGCACAAATCGGCGGCTATCTGTTCGGCAAAATCCAGGGAACTGCCCGTCAGGGCCAGGTAATAGGCATAGTTGTTGCGGACATAGGGGTCGTTCGGGTCCAGGCGGAACAGTGCCTGGTAGGCTTGGAGGCTTTCTTGGGTCCGGCCTGTCTCGAAATAGGAATCCCCCATGATTTGCAAGACGATTTTTTCCATGTAAGGATTGTGGCCCCGGTTCCTTTTTTGGCAAAGCCCGGCGTATTGCACCGCTTCATCCAATTGTTTTTCGAGGAAGGAGGCAATGGCAAGATACATATACGGGAAAGCCTGTTCGGGGAACCTTTGGGCGGCTTGCAGCCCGGCTTGTTTCATCAAGGCCGTGTCAGCCAAGGTGTTGGCCGATAGAAGCAACAATTCCCAGCAGCTGCTTACGTTGGAATCCAAGGTGATGGCATGTTCCAGCAGGGAAACGGCTTTTCGGGGCTGGTTGAGCATGAGCTGGAATCGGGCATGGTCGAAAAAGCCCTCGGCCTCGTTGGGATGGGTTTCGTTGAGCTTTTGGAACAAGGAAGCAGCTTGGTCGAGCACATCGCCTTGAGGTTTGAGTTCGTCCTTGCCCGTGTAGTAGGCCCGCAGGAGGTTCAGCTTGGTCTGGAAGTCCAAAAGAGGATTTTCCACGGCTTTTTCAAGCGAGAGGTAGGCTTGCTTGAAATTGCCCGTGCTACGGTAATAGTCTACCAAGGATACATGGACCAAAGGATCGTCCGGTTTGATTTCCAAAACCTTTTTGAGGTAGGCGTAGGCTTGCTTGTACTCCTTTTCCTTCATGTGCATCTGGGCCAGCATTTCCAGGTATTTGGGTTGACCCGGAATGGCCTGGCTGATTTCCTCGATTTCCCTGCGGGCCGATTCCTCGTCGGCCAGGCTCAAGTAAATCTTGTATTTCTGCATGCTCCAGGCATCGGTGTATCCCAAGCGTTCCTGCAAACCGTCGTAAACGGAAATGGCCGAGCGCAAATCCCCCAGAAGCACGTACATATTGGCTCGTTCGTAGGCGTAATCCAATTTGTCGGGTCTCAGTTCCTGGAGCTTGGCAAAGACCTCTGCGGCTTTCCCGAACTCCCGGTTGGTCTTGTAAAGCTGGGCAAGCAGGAGCTGAAACCATTCGTTGTCCTCTTGCAACAAGGCGGCTTTTTCCGCATACACCATGGCTTCCGAGAAAGAGCGTCTGTCGCTCAGGATGTTGGCAATTTGGAATGCCGCAGTGGCATGGAGCGGATCCTTCTCCAAGAGTTGGAGATAGGCTTCCAATGCCTGGTCTGTCTTGTCGGTAAGGTACAAGTTGGTAGCCGAAAGGAAAAGGGAATCGTTCACGCGCTCGGTCTCTTCGTAAAGGGCAGGGATGGCGCTGGCCGAAACCGGCGGGGCAACCGGGTCGCCCTGGCCGGCCTGGAGGTCCGACATGCACCCTGCACCCAAGGAGAGCGCGATGGCGACCTTGGCCCAAGGATTCCGGATGGAAAACATTTTTGCAAGCATAATCGATTAATTTCTATCCATGACAAAGCATGGAACCCGTTCGGCTCCTTAGGATTCAAAACGGGAAAAATCCCCCAAATTGACGGAAGATACGTTGGTGGAAATGTAAGCCTCATTGCCTATCATCGACTTGGTAAGCACCGTGTTTTCCACTTCCGACTTCTTTTGGATGATGGATTGGGAAACTACCGCATGGCGGATTTTGCTGCCTTTTTCCACCGAAACGTAGGGCCCTACGACCGATTGCCGGATTTCGGTTTCGGCAGCGATGAAGCAAGGCGGGATGATGATGGCTTCTTCCACGATGGCCCCCGGGTCCACATGGTGGCCGATATGTTTCAAAACGGAGGTATGGGTTTCGACCGTGGCATCCTTGTTGCCGCAATCCAGCCATTCGTCCACAGGTTCGCTGTAAAATTTGAGACCTTTTTCCATCATGTTCTGCAAGGCGTCGGTCAGCTGGTATTCGTTCCCCTTCTTGATGTCGTTGTCAATCAGGTATTGGAGTTCGTTCTTGAGGTTTTCCCCGTCCTTGAAGAAATAGATGCCGATGATGGCTTGGTTGGAAACGGGAGTCTTCGGTTTTTCCACGAAGCCGGTAATCCGGTTGAACGGGTCGGCCAAGACGACTCCGAAGGCGCTGGGGTCGCTCACTTTTTTTGTCCAAATGATGGAGTCCTTGTCCAGGTTGAGCTTGCTGTTGCAGAAGAAAAGCGTGTCGGCAAAGGCTACCACCACGGGTCCGTGCAGGGATTTTTCGGCGCAAAGGATGGCGTGGGCGGTTCCCAAGGCGTTTTCTTGGTAGTAGATGCTCCCCTTGGCACCGATTTTTTGCGCCGAGGCGACAAGGGCCTGTTCGGTTGTTTCCCCGAAATGGCCTATGACGAAAGCGATTTCATCGATGGGTTCCTTGATGGCCAAAGCGATTTCATCAATCAGATGTTCCACGATGGGCTTTCCTGCCAAATGGATCAATGGTTTGGGTGTGGTAAGCGTATGGGGTCGCATCCGTTTCCCCATGCCCGCCATAGGTATGATGATTTTCATGTTAGTGAATGTATTTGTTGTTTTTCATGCGGGATTTTGTCATTCCATTCCGGTATGGCCGAAGCCGCCGCTGCCTCTTTCCGAGTCCGAAAGCGAGTCCTCTGCTTCCCATCGCACGTTTTCGTGCCGGGCCACGACCATCTGGGCAATCCTGTCTCCCTGCTGTATCGTAAAGTCTTCCTGGGAGAGATTGATCAGGAGCACCTTGATTTCCCCCCGGTAGTCGGCATCGATGGTGCCGGGAGAATTGAGCACGGTGATGCCGTTTTTGAGCGCCAAGCCGCTGCGGGGACGGATTTGGGCTTCGAACCCGATGGGCAGTTCCATATGGAGCCCGGTCGGGATTAAGGCCCGTTGCCCGGCTTTGAGCACAATCGGGCTTTCTATTTCCGCACGTAGGTCCATGCCCGCTGAAGCCGGGGTGGCATAAGCTGGCAGACTGTTGTGGGAACGGTTCAGGATTTTTATTCTTACGGCGTTCACCGGAGTCGTTTTCGTTTCGTTTTCCATTCCTTTTGTTTTTAAGGCGTTCTTATACGGACTTCCTCCGCTGCCGGGTGATACCTTTGGCGATGGCCGGGAGTTCAGGTTCCATCCGGAAGACAAGAAGCGCGAAAAACACCAAGCCGATAACGGCATAGACCAGTTGGACGGCTATGTTGTCTTGGGTGAACTGCTTGCCTGCCCAGCCGATGGCCACCGGAACCAGCATGTAAAGCAAAATCCGGCCCAAAGGATAGGGGACAGGATAGCATTTCTGGCCCCAAAAATATGAAACCAGGCAGAGGACGGTATTGCAAGCCAGCACCGTCCAAGCGGCACCATGGTAACCGAAATGCGGGATTAGCAGGAAATTGAGACCCAAGGTGACGGCAGCTCCAATCAGAGAAATGTACATTCCTATCGATGTCCGGTCGCTTACTTTGTACCAGACCGAGAGGTTGAAGAAGATTCCGAGGCAGAAGTTGGCCATCAACAGGATGGGCACCACACCGGCCCCTTCCCTGTATTCCATCCCTACGAAGTACATGAGCTGGGGTAGGAAAAGCACGCAGGCCAGATAGATGGACGAGCAAGTGATGACAAAATATTTCATCACCTTGGCATAGACCGCCGGGGCGTTGTTTTGGTTCATTTGTTTGAAGAAAAAGGGTTCGGCGGCGAAGCGGAAAGCCTGCACGAACAGGGTCATGATGATGGCCAATTTGGAACAAGCCCCGTAAATGCCCACCTGTGTCAAGGCCGAGGCCGGGTCGGGGCTGAGGTATTTGAGCAGGATACGGTCGAAAGTCCCGTTGATGATGCCGGCGATGCCCCAGACCATGACAGGCAAGGTGTACACCATCATGCTCTTCCATAGCCGCTTGTCGAAACGGAATCGCAGGTATCTCCATTGGGGAAGCAGGCAAGCGAAGGTGAACAAACTGGCCACCAGGTTCGAGATAAAGATGTATCCCACACTCACTTCCGGGTCGTAAATACTTCCAAGCCAACTTCCGGGATGGGTTTCGAGGTAATGCGGGCAAAAGAGGATGAAAAAAAGGTTGAGCGCGATGTTGAGCGCGATATTGAGCGATTTGAGCAGGGCGAAACGCGCAGCCTTGTTTTGTTCGCGCAGGAGGCAGAACGGGATGGCCGACATGACGTCCGCCGCGAGGATGATGCCGAACCAGGTGATGTAACGTCCGGCTTCCGGGTAGCCGAGAGCTTGCCCGATTTGGTTATGGAAGCTGTAGACCAAAAAGAGGAAGACCGAAGTGGTGGCGGCCAAGGACCATATCGCCGTGCTGTAAACCTGTCTTCCGTCCTTGCATTTCTGCATGAACCGGAAGAAAGTCGTTTCCATGCCGTAGGTCAGCAGGACCAACAGGAAGGCCACGTAGGAATAGAGTTCGACCACGATGCCGTACTCTTCCGGTGCGAAAGTATAGGTGTAAAGCGGTACCAGAAGGAAATTCAGGAAGCGCCCCACGATGGAGGGAATCCCGTAGATGACCGTCTGTTTGGCTAAACTTTTCAGTTGCATTTTGTTTCTCTGTCGGGCGGATTTCTTTGCCGGGGGACCGCCTTCCCCTTATTCTCCGTAAACCATGGCTAAGACCACATCTCCCACGATTTTGAGGGTTGTGGCCGAAACATGTTCCATGTCGTCCGCTTGCGTATGCCATTGAGGGAAGAATCCCGAACCGCTCCGGTCATCGTAATGGATGATGTCGATGGTCGGAATCCCGGTCAGCTCGTTGATGAAGAGGTGGTCGTCGATCAAGGCCCCGGCGGCGCGGCTTTGGAAAATGTTCCCGTAGCCCATCGAGGCGGCTTTGTCCCAGACTTTCTTCATGATGTCGGGCGCGTAGTACATCGAGGTCGCTTCCATGGCGAAGCAAGGGTTTTCGGCTCCTACCATATCGAGCAGTATGCCGTAGAGGGCATTGTAGCCTGGAATATGCGGGTTGGCAGCCCAGTATTGCGATCCCAAGGCCCAAGTGTACTCGTCTCCGGCCCGGTTTTCGGCCCATTCGGGTTTGCCCGAGTCTTCCAAGTCGAAAAGGAGGATGTCCACACCGACTTCGGGCAGTTGCTGTTGCATGACACGGGCCACTTCGAGCAGGACCGCCGTGCCGCTGGCCCCGTCGTTGGCCCCGTCGATGGGCTGGCGGTGCTGTGCCGCATCGGGATCATGGTCGGCATAAGGCCGGGAATCCCAATGGGCGCAGAGCAGTATCCTCCGGGTCTGGGCCGGGTTGAAGGAGGCAATGATATTGTATCCGGTCAAAGGTTCCCCGTCCCAACGTCTGGATTGGAAAGTTTGGGTTTGGACATCCGCCCCGTAGGATGCGAGCTTGTCATGCAGGTATCGGGCGCATTGCCTTTGGGCTTCCGAGTTGGGAATCCGGGGACCGAATGCCACTTGTTCGGCGGCAAAACGGTAGGCCGAATCCGCATGGCAGACCGGTGCGGCTTTCTCCTCGTTCCGGGGCGTGGCGTTTTGGACCGGACCGGGTCCTTTCCCTTGGCAGGAAAACAGCAGCAGGCAGGCGGCAAAGACCGGGATCCAGCGGGACAGATGTCGGAAAATTGTTTGCATGGGTTTCTCAATCAAAGTAAAAGAGGACTTCGGCAACAGAGGACAGGACCTTGTAAGGCTTGAAACAAGGGTGTCCTCTTTTGTGTGTCCTTTAGAATTGGGCCAGGAACCGCCGGTCGTTTTCGGAGAAAAGTCTTAGGTCGTTGACCCGGTAAAGAAGGTTGGCGATGCGTTCCACGCCCATCCCGAAAGCGAAACCGCTGTATTGGCCGGGGTCGATTTGGCAGTTTTCCAATACATTGGGATCTACCATACCGCAACCGAGGATTTCCACCCAGCCTGTCCCCTTGCAGAGGGTGCAGCCCTTGCCGCCGCAAATCGTGCAGGCGATATCCATTTCCGCCGAAGGTTCGGTGAAGGGGAAGTAGGAAGGTCTCAAACGAATCCGGGTGTCGGAGCCGAACATTTCCCGGGCGAAGTAGAGCAGTGTGTCGTGCAGGTCGGCGAAAGAAACCCCTTTGTCCACATAGAGCCCTTCCACTTGGTGGAAGAAGCAGTGGGCGCGGGCCGAAACCGCTTCGTTCCGGTAAACCCGGCCCGGGCAGAGCGTGCGGATTGGCAGGGAGCGGTTCATCATGCTGCGGATCTGGACCGAGGAAGTATGGGTACGGAGCAACACATCTTTGGTGCTACCGGTCCTTTCGATAAAGAAAGTGTCCTGCATGTCCCGGGCGGGATGGTCGGCGGAGAAATTGAGCGCCGTGAACACATGCCAGTCGTCTTCGATTTCCGGTCCGTCCGAAATATCGAACCCGGTTTTCCCGAAAATCCGGTAAATCTCCTCGCGGACTTGCGAAAGGGGATGCCGGTGGCCGATGCGCCCGTCCACGGGACGGCTCAGGTCGAGGTCGTCCATGTCCTTTGGACCGTTTTGCGTGCCGCATTCGTCTTTGGCCTTTTGCACGGCCTCTTGGATGGCGTTCTTCAATTGGTTCAATGCCTGCCCGATTTCCTTTTTGAAAGCGGGCTCCACTTGTTTGAACTCTTCGAACAAATCGTTCAGTTCCCCTTTCCGGCCCAAAAGCCGGATGCGGTATTGTTCAGCTTCTTCCAGGCTTTGGAGCCGGATTTTCCGGGCTTCGTCCAACAGCTGGTCTATTTTTTCTTTCAGTTGCATTTTCTTTCGTTTAGCCGGGCTTCCTTTTCGAGGCCTTCTTTTCGCCGGGGAAGCCGGAGGATTTCGGTAATACTTTCACGCTTCGGTTTGTTATGTCTTGCTACGTCCGCTGCGAAGCGGCAGCGGTGCGTTCCTTCGTTCTTGTCCTCTGTGCCGTGTACCCCACCCGTTCTGACAAACCTCCGAAGATGTCGTGTCAAACGTCCTGTTTCGGCACCGCTTCTTTTCCGGGGGACGGAACAGGGCGCTTTCCTATTCTTGGACGAGCGTCATGGTCATGGGAATGTCTTCCAGAGGGCGGTCTCCACCGTCGGTGGGTTGGGCGGCAATCTTGTCAATGACCTCCAGACCTTCGATTACTTCGCCGAAGACCGTGTACTGCATGTCCAGATGCGGGGTCCCGCCTACCGTGGAGTAGGCTTGTTCTTGTTCGGGGGTAAAGCTCATCCCGTAGCGGCTTTTGAGGATTTGGATTTCCTGGGGCGTGTAAACGCGGCCTTGTACGATGTAGAACTGGCAGGAAGACGAACGCCGTTGGGGATTGACTTGGTCCCCGGTCCGGGCGGCGGCCAAAGCTCCTTTCTTGTGAATCAAGGCCGGGTTGAACTCGGCGGGAATCGTGTAGCCCAAGTCTCCGGAACCTAACATCCGGCCTGGGGCGGCATGCTTGGAGTCCGGGTCGCCTCCTTGGATCATGAAGCCTTTGATGACCCGGTGGAAAAGGGTGCTATCGTATTGTTTTTCTTTGACAAGCTTGATGAAGTTGTCGCGGTGCCGCGGGGTCTGGTCATAAAGTTTGACAATCATGTCCCCGTAAGGGGTGTGGATGGCGACCAAGGTCTCTTGGCTTTTTGCTTTTTCGGTGTCCTGGGCTTGCATGGATGTAGCAATGTTTAGGGTTATCAAACAGGCAATGAAAACTAAAAGCTTCTTGAAGGTGTTCATTTCGTTTTGTTTTTCCAGTTCGGTCCGGGCGGTATGCCCTGACGGTCTTTAGCTGCCTTGCAGCCATCTGTGCAGTCTCTCCGCACAGGAAGGAAGTTGTCGAATGCCCTTGGCGACGGAACTGCCGGCCCGTCTCCGGGCCTGTCGTTTTTTCCGCTCATGGAACCCTCCGGTTTCGTTTTCTCCGGGAACGACGGTCTTTGGCACGAAAACGACAAAGATACGACTTTTGACCCGACAGGAGGCTTCCTGCCTCCTTTTTTCTTTCTCCCAAGTGCATTTCCTACTTGGCCTTGCCCCATCGTATGGCTAAACCCTCCAATTACTCCGGATGCGCTATCGCGAAGAAGGATACTTTGCTTCCCGGTATCTTGAGCAGCTCTTGGCAGCAACGGATGGAGGTGGCGCCGGTTGTGACCACGTCGTCCACCAATAGGAAATGTTTATGGTGGAAACGTTCCGTTTGCAGGCAGTCCGGGTTCAGGAAAAAGCTTTCCGAGGCGTTTTCCCAACGGGAAACCCGGTTCTTCCGGGTCTGGCTTTGGCGGTTTTCGCTTTTGAGGAGCAAGTCTTCGCAAATCTCCTTTTGGAGATGGCGGTTCATACCCTGGGCAATCAAGAGGCTTTGGTTGTAGCCTCTTTTCTGCAGCTTCTCGGGATGGAGGGGGACGGGTACCAAATAATCCACCTGCAGGAAAGGGGAGGCTGTCCTCAGCGCCCGGCCTGCCATGTCCCCCAAAAAGTAGCCGTTTCCTTTTTGCTTCCGGTATTTCAATCCATGCAGCAGCGTTTGCACGACACCTTGCTGGGTGAACCGGCACAGGGCTGCAGCCTCTTGGATTGGGATCCTCGCTTTCATGATGGAAGCCAAGGGGTTGCATGGGTCCGTCTCATTCCTGCTGAAGGGAATCTGCCGGAAACAATCCCCGCAGAGCAGCCTTTCCCCGGGTAGCAATTTCCGGCCGCATCCTTGGCAACATCGAGGGTAGAGGCAAGACAGGATATCTTGTATTCCCTTTTTGAACCATGGACCAATACTGCTTTGCATAATTGGCAAAATTAAGTTATCTTTGTAAAATCTAACGTTAAAAGTTGTTAATTCTTACAACTGGATATTGATAAACAGGAATTTTGAAATGTCATCCATCTTGCAAGCATGCACGGGTTGTGCCGTTTGCGGAAAGGGTGGTGTTTGGGGATTCCGCAAAAAACAAGCATCATGGCTCTTGCAAACGAAGAAGTGAAAAAGGTGGAACCTGCCCGCAAAGGAGGCAAGAAAATCAAGGTATTGTACGCCATTATCGTTATTTTGGCCATCGCTTTGGCTTTCATGATTTTCAGGAGCCAGAAAGCGGTCATGGAAAGGAACGAAAGTTTCACCCAGGGTGTGCAGCTGAAGGGGGAACTGGACAAGGTGATGGATGATTACAACGCCATCAAGTCGGAAAACCAGGATTTGATGGGCCAGATGGCGGACAAGGACAGTGTGATCATGGCCAACAAGGCCGAAATCGAGGGCTTGATCGCCCGTCAGGCCGACTATAACAAAATCAAACGGAAGTTGGATTTGTTGAGGAAGATAACCCAGGAATATGTGGTCCGCATCGATTCGTTGGTGACGGCCAACAAGGTCCTGGCGGAGGAAAACACGCAAATCAAGGAGGAAGTGAGTCGTTTCCGTCAGGAAAATACCCAGCTCGAGGCCGAGTTGCAGGAAAAGATAAGCGTGGCTTCCGAACTCAAAGCTTACAATTTGCAGGCCGAAACCGTCCGTGTCCGTGCCGACGGCAAGGAAGTGCAGACCGACCGGGCCCGCCGTCTCACGCGTATCAACCTGCGTTTCACTTTGAGTGAAAACAAAATCGTGAAGCCCGGCAAGAAAACCATATATGCCCGGATTTCCCGTCCTGACGGGGTCGTCATGGCTTTAGGTTCGGATGATGCTTATTCCTTTGTGTACAAAGGGGATACCCTGCAATATACGCTCAAGGAAGAGGTAGACTACCAGAACAAGGCCATGGACATAAAGATGTATTGGGACCGGAAGACTACCGACGAGAATGCGATTTCGGGCCAGTATGCCGTGATGTTGTATATGGATGATCAGGAGATTGGGAGGACTGGTTTTATGGTCCGTGAATAATGCGTTGTGTGATAATGGGTAATTTGGCATGGCCGAGGTCTTTCCGTCCCGGCCATGTCCAAGCAAGGAAACGGCTTGGCATGGCGCTCGACTTGCTCGGGGCTTTGGCTATGCCGAGGATTGGCTGCACCACGACCAGACGCAGTTAGCGCGGGTTCTCTTTGGAAAAGCTGGCTTTTGGATCATCCTCTTTTTTATGCTGGATGATGGCGACCGAATCTTTGGACGGTCTTTGTTGGGCTGTTTTTGCGTTTCCGGCCCTTATTGTCCCCGGATGGTGGAAGGTGCGAATTCCGGGGGCGCCGGATGAAACGGTGCGTTTGCTGTTCACGCTTGCCGGTACAGGGCGGCTGCCCCGAGGATTGCAGCGTTTTTGGCCGAGTCCGACAGACCGGAAAGCTCGATCCGGACTTTCCCTTTGTAACAGAAAAGCAGGTTTTCTTCGAAGGCTTTGCGTGTGGGGTCTAACAGGAATTCCTTTGCTTGGGCCACACCTCCGAACAGGAAAATATGGGAGGGAGCGCTGAAGCAAACCAGGTTGGCCAAGGCAAGTCCGAGGATTTTTCCTGTTTCAGCATAGGCTTGCAGGGCTGTCTCGTCTTGTTGGCGGGCCAAGTCTGCCACGTCCCGGTATTCCGAGGCACGGATGGTTTCGTTCTTTTTTTTGCAAAGTTCCGTGTAGGTACGCAGGATGCCGCCCGCTGCCACGTATTGCTCCAGGCAACCTTGCCGGCCGCAACCACAGGGCCTGCCTCCAGGAACGAGGATGCTATGGCCTACTTCCCCTGCCATGCCGTTGGTACCTTGCAAGATTTTCCCTTGGCTCATGATACCGCATCCCAAGCCGGTTCCCAAGGTAATCATCATGAAATCCGTGAGTCCTTTGGCTGAACCGTAAACGGCCTCACCCAAGGTGGCGGCGCGGGCATCGTTGTCGAAAAACAGAGGAGTTTCAGGGAAATAGCGCAAAAGCTCGTCCTTCAGGGAAACCGGGCATCGGAATTTGAGGTTGGCAGCCTTTTCGACCCTGCCTTCAGGATTTATGTTCGGGCAGCCCAACCCGATGCTTTGGATCGGGACATGCCCGTTTACCTTGGCCATCCGCAAGATGGAATAGGCGATGGTCACGACCAAATCTTGGGCCGATTCGTATTTGCTGGTTTTCAGGCAGTCGTGATCGACTACTTTCCCGTTTTCGTCAACGAGGCCGATTAACGTATTGGTTCCTCCGATATCAACACCACAACGCATGAGTCATTTTTTTTGAGACCGCGAAAATACGGATTTTTCTTTTGGTCTTCTTGATTTTGGATGCCGGATTCCCGATAAATTCCTTTTGGAGCGTATTGGCTATAGGTACGAAAAAAAAGATATGATGCGGAAGACAGCCGGAATGATTGTGAAAAAGAGAGGGAGCGAAGTGGTCGGGACTTTCCGGGACCCGGAAGGATGGAAAGCGGCCCGGAGAACCGGTTTGGCGGGGGAAGTCCTGGCAGCGGCCTATCTCCAGGCGAACGGATACCGGATATTGGAAGCCAATTATCGTTACGCCCACAGGGAAATCGACTTGATAGCGGAAAAAAACGGACGGGTGGTTTTCGTGGAAGTCAAGACCCGCTCGGGCGGTGCCTTGCTGGCGGCGCCTTATACGGTGGATAGGCGGAAGCAGATGTTCCTGTGCTCGGCGGCGGGAAAGTATCTCCAGCGGTATGAGCGGCAACCGGATGTGCGTTTTGATATCGTTTGGGTGCAGCAAGGGGCCGACGGGGCCTGCCGGGTGGTGGAGCATATCGTGGATGCCTTTTCTCCTTTCGGGGGTTGAAGGATTGTTTTTTCCCCGTATTTTTGTGCGGAAGAGGGGGGCAAAAGTCAGCTTTCCAAAAGAGAATCCGCGCTAGGATGTGTTCTGTCGAGGATTTTTTGTCGAAAAATCATCTTTTGGGACACCTTCTTGCATGGATGCATGCACAAAATTTGGTTATGAGAATTTTACATACGGCCGATTGGCATCTGGGTCAGAATTTCTTCGGCTATGACCGGAGCAGGGAACACGAAGTTTTTTTGAACTGGCTGTTGGACAGGGTGGAAGAATACCGGCCGGATGCCTTGTTGGTGGCCGGGGATGTGTTCGACGGTCCCAATCCGCCGGCATCTTCCCAGCGCCGGTATTATTCGTTCCTGAGCCGTTTGACCGAGATGGACAGTCATGTGCAGACCGTAATCATTGCCGGGAACCATGATTCCGCCGCCCGTTTGGAAGCCGCCGTGCCTTTGCTGGAAGACCGCAGGGTGTTTGTCCGGGGCTTTTTGCCTTCCTTGGGGGAAGGTCGGTACGAATTCAGCAAGCTTTTGCTGCCTTTGTACGACCGCCAAGGCCGTCGTACCTGGTGTATGGCCGTACCATTCTTGCGTATGGGGGAGATGGATATGCTGGCCGGTTTGCGGCAGCAAGCCGGGGAAAACGGGACGGGAGGGGTTACCGGTGCTTTGGCAACGGATGTTCCGGAACCGGGGGTATGCCCGGAGGACAGCGGTAACCCGAACCGCTACCGTATGGGGGTGGAGTCGGTCTTCGATGGTCTTTACCAGGCCTTGTCCTGTTGCCGCCAAGAAGGCGAGCGGGCAGTGATTTTGGCCCATTTGCAGGCTACGGGTTCGGAAATCTCCGAAGAGGACCGTTCGGAACGGATTGTCATCGGAGGTGTGGAAAGTGTGTTGCCGGAAGTTTTCGACAAAAAAATCGATTATGTGGCCCTGGGGCATTTGCACCGGGCGCAGAAAGTGAGCGGACGGGAGCATGTGCGCTATGCCGGGGCTCCTTTGCCGATGTCCTTTGCCGAGACCCGTTACCGGCAAGGCATTTATCTGGTCGATATGGAAGAGGGGAAAGAGGTGGAAATAGAAAGGATCGAGTTTGCGCCTCCGGTGCCCCTCCTGCGTTTGCCGGAAAGGCCGGCGGCTTTGGCCGAGGTCTTGTCTTGTTTGTCTTCCTTGCCGGAAATCCGGGAAGAGCGGGAACCGGAATCTTCCCGGGGCGCATCCCCGGACGGGCAACCGGACCGGCGGCCGTATTTGGAAGTGAGAATCTGCGAAAGCCATCCTTCGGTTTTCATGAAGGAGCAGATAGGCCAAGCCTTGGAGCACAAAGCCGTCCGTTTGGCCAAACTGGTTCTGGAAAACCCACATCCGGAATCCGCAGACCGGGAAATGCTTCGTTTGGATATGAAAAGCTTGGGTCCCATGGAGCTTGCGGAAAAGCTATACCGGAAACAACACGGGGAAGAACTTCCTTCCGATTTGCAGCAGCTTCTGCTGCGCGTGATTAGCGAGGTGGAACAGGAAAACGTAGGCATGGTATGAAAATATTGGCAATCCGGGGCCGGAACTTAGCTTCCTTGGCCCGACCTTTTGCATTGGAATTCACGGCCGAGCCTTTGAGGTCCTGCGGCGTTTTCGTCATCACGGGACCGACCGGTTCGGGAAAATCCACTTTGCTGGATGCGGTTTGCCTTGCCTTGTACGGAAGGGCTCCCCGCTTGGACAAATTGGAGAACCAGAAAGTGACCGATGCCAGGACAGGGCAGCAAATCCAGCAATCCGACCCGCGCAATATCCTGCGACGGAACGCGGGTTCGGGTTATGCCGAAGTGGACTTCCTGGCTTGTGACGGGAAGGATTACAGGGCGCGTTGGTCGGTGAGGCGGGCTCGTGACAAGGTGGACGGGCGTTTGGGGGAAGCAAGCATGCAGCTTTACGATTTGAGTGCGGATGTGCCTGTTCCTGGAACCAAAACGGAGATAGAAAGCAAGATTGTAGCACTTACGGGGCTTACCTACGAGCAGTTCACGAGGGTTGTCATGCTATCCCAAGGAGGTTTTGCGGCCTTTCTCAAAGCCGACAAGAAAAGCAAGGCCGATTTGTTGGAAAAACTTACGGGGACCGATATCTATTCCCGGATTTCGGTCCGGATTTACGAACATTGCCAATGGGCTCAGAAGGCGTTGAAGGAAAAGGAGCAAATGTTGTCCTCGCTTTGTTTGATGGACGACGAGGCATACTCCCGGTGCCGTCAGGACTTGGAACGGATACGTTCGGATTGGGAAATGGCAGGCAAGGAGAAGAAAATCCTGGAAGAAAAGGCCGCTTGGTTACGTCGGAAGCGGGAAATAGATCAAAGTTTGGAAGAAGCGGAGCAAGCTTGGATAGGGGCGGAGCGGAATTGGAAGGCGGGACAGGCCCAGCGGGATTTCCTGGTCCGTTACGACAAGGCTCAGGAAATCCGGGAAACTTATGTCCGTTGGCAGTCGCAAATTTCGGAAACCCGTCATTTGCGGAAACGCATGAGGGAAGGATCAGAAGGAAGAGCGGCTTTGCAGGCCGCGTTCCAGAAGGCCTGGCAAGCATGGGAGTCGCTGCAACAGGAAATCCGTCAAAGGGAAGCTGAATGGGATGCCTCTGCCGGCGAACGCGAGGAAATGCGGTTGAAGGAAGTCGAACGCAAGCGTCTTGCCGAATCGATAGGCAAGGAAGAACAAGCTTTGGCACAGGCTGTCCAGGACCATTCCCGGCAGATGCAGGCATGGGAACAGTGCCGGGTTTCCCTGCGCGAAGTGGAAGCGGCGAGAAACCGGAGCCTGCAATTCAAGGAGGCAGGAGAGAAGTTCGCTCCCGTGGTGGAAAAGGCCAGTTTTTGGGAGAACGAGCTGGACCGCCATGCTGCATTGTCTAAGACCTGCGGGGAACTGCTCAGGAAAAAAGCGGGCTTGGAGGCCGCGCTCGGACAGTCCCGGAAGAAAGTGGAAGAAATGGAATCCGCTTTGAAGAAGCTGGAAGATGCCGTCCCTTCTTATGTGTTGGATTTGAGAGCGAAGCTGAAGGAAGGCCAAGCTTGCCCTGTTTGTGGAAGCTTGCATCATCCCATCCTGGAAGCTGACAGGGACGCATCTTCGTTTGCCATGGAGGAGGATTTTTCCCGTATCGAGGAGGAACGCGAACGTTTGAGCCGGGATTTGGAACGGGAAAAGGAAACCGTCCGGCAGATGGAATTGGACATTGTCGCCAGCAGGAGTTCGATAGAAAAGGAAACAAGCGAGTTCGAACGTTGTTCCGAAGCCGTACGGGCACAGTTCCAGTCTTGGAAAAATTGGGAGGAACATTTGCGGGAAGGCCGTTTGAAGGACGTTTTGCGCAATTTTGTCAAAAGGTGGCAGGACAACGAGGCTTTATTGCAGCAGTTGGCCACGCAAGTCGGTATTCTGGAATCCAAGGAACAGTTGTTACGGGAAAACTGCAAGCTGGCATTGCAGAACGAGAATTCGGCCCGGGAAACCTTGGCTGAAAGCCGGAAGCTCTACGAAGCCTTGGGGCCGGATGTGGTTCCGGGCCGGGTCCAGGCCATGGAAGCCCGTTATTTGCGACAACGTCAAGAATGGCAGAAGGCCTTGGAGGCGTTGGCCGGAGAACAATCGAAGCGGAAATCCGAATTGGACTCTTTGGATGGGGAATTGAAGCAGTCGGCCTCCGTTTGTCGGCGGAACCTGGAACAAATCAAGCTTGGCAATGCCCGTTTGAAAGAGTGGATGGTTGCCAATTCCTCCGATATGTCCGGAAGGGAAGGCACGGGCGGCTATGCGTACACGCATGCCGGATTGCAGGGATTGTTCTCTCTTTCCGCCTCGGATATCCAGTCCCGGCGGCAGCAAATCCAGGCTTTGTCCGATGCGTTGAACCAAGCGCGGGCTTTGCGGGAGGAGCGTTTGAGGCTGCGGGAACAGCATGCTTCGGCTCCCGGCAAGCCCGGGGAATCGGAGATGGATGAACTTTGGATACAAGAGAGGCTCCGGCAGTTGGGCGAATCGGAGGAAAAGTTGCACCGGCATTTGATGGAACAGGAGGTCCTGTTGCGAAAGGAAAAGGAAAACAGGGAAAGAGGAGAACTTTTGCGTGAGGAGTGTTCCGGATTCCGGAAGGAGTACGAAGCTTGGGAGCGGCTTTGCCAGGATTTCGGTTCGGCCAAAGGGGATCTTTTCAAGGCCAAGGCCCAGGAATACAATCTGGATCTCCTTTTGCTATATGCTAACCAGCATTTGCAGAACCTTTCCTCCCGTTACAGCTTGGAACGTTTGCCGGGAAGTTTGGCCTTGCAAGTCCTCGATTTGGACATGCTGGAAGAATCCCGTCCGGTTCAAACCCTTTCAGGAGGAGAGACCTTTTTGGTTTCCTTGGCTTTAGCTCTGGCTTTGGCCTCTTTGTCCTCAAGGCAGATGCAGGTGGATTCCTTGTTCATCGACGAGGGTTTCGGTTCTTTGGATTCGGAGACTTTGGCAGTGGCCTTGTCCGCCTTGGAGAACCTGCAGATGCAAGGGAAGACGGTGGGAATCATTTCCCATGTGGCGGATTTGACAGAACGTATAAGTTGCAAGGTCAAAGTGGTACGGGAGAGTGAAGGCCGGAGCCGTGTTTCGGTGGAACGCTGAAAACGCCGGAATCAGGCAGCCACGCTTTTGGGATCGAGTTTGGAGAAGGAGGAATTGTTGCTGATGAATTCCGGGACGATTTCCTTGGCCTTTCTTACCGCTTCCTCGGTCCGGCAGTCGCGGGCCAGGTCTTCCAAGGTGTCGTAGTCCGGAATCAAGTCTTCGAAGGTGTACTGCCGGGCATCGGCAATGCGGATTTTCTTGTTCGAGGTGGGATGTGTATGCTCAATCGAACTCAGGACCTCTTCGTACAGTTTCTCCCCGGGACGCAAACCGGTATATTCGATGCGGATGGTATCCAGGTTGTAACCAGAGAGCAGAATCATCTTTTTGGCCAAGTCGGCAATCTTGACCGGGGTACCCATGTCGAAGACAAGGATATCCCCCCCGTGTCCGATGTTGGATGCTTCCAGTACCAGGAGACATGCTTCCTTGATGGTCATGAAATACCGAGTGATTTCCGGATGCGTTACCGTGACAGGCCCGCCTTTGGCGATTTGTGCTTCGAAACGCGGGATGACCGAGCCCTGGCTTCCCAGCACATTGCCGAAACGTGTGGTGATATACTGGGTCTTTCCCGGAATCCGGCCCGCTTTGATGGCGTAGTTGAGGCTTTGGACATAGATTTCCGCCAAGCGTTTGGATGCCCCCATCACATTGGTAGGGTTCACCGCCTTGTCGGTAGAAATCATGACGAATTTCTCCGCTTCGTACTCCAAGGCGGCATGGGCGATGTTCCGGGTTCCTGCCACGTTGACCATGAAGGCCTCGTTCGGGTTGCTTTCCATCAGCGGGACATGCTTGTAGGCCGCCGCGTGGAAGACGATTTGGGGACGGTAGGTCCTGAACAGGTAGTTCAGGCGGTTTTTGGAGCGTACATCCCCGATCATGGGAATCAGCTCCAAGTTGGGGAATTTTTCTTCCAGGTCCAACCTCAGGTTGTGGATACCGGTTTCGCAATTGTCGAACAGGATCAACCGGCGTACTTGGAAGGATGCTATCTGACGGCAGAGTTCGCTGCCGATGGAACCTGCCGCACCTGTCACCAGGATGGTTTTGTCGTGCAGGTCTTTGGATATTTGCAAGGTATTGATTTGGATTTCCTCCCGTCCCAAGAGGTCGGAAATGTCCAATTTCCGGACTTGGGGGATGGAATGCCGCCATTTGCCGATGGGCGGAACCGTAAAGAGTTTCAGGTTTTTGGAAAGGCAATAGGAAATGAGGCGGTTGCGCTCTTTCCATATATCGGTTTGCTGGGTAAACAAAATGCCTTCGATGTCTTCCTTTTCAATGATTTTTTTGAGTCCTGCAATCCGGCTGAGGACGTGGACCGGCAGGTTCCCGATAGGGTAGGAGTCGTCCTTTTTGGCGAACCGGAGGTAACCCACGATATTGTAATCCGATTGGGTATTGAGGTTGAGCACGCTGCTAAGCGCGATATCGTTGGGATTGGCCCCGTAAATCAGTATATTCTGCTTGGATTGGTTGTAGTTGTCCAAGGTGTATTGGTAGCTGATGACCACGAACAGCCTGGACAGGATTTGGATGGAGAAGGTAAGCAGGAAATCGATAGCCACGGTGATGGCGATGTCCGTGCCGGAAAAAGGAGAATAGGGAATGTATGCGGCAGAAACGAACAGGATTTTGACACAAAGGGCTGCGGCGATTCTCCAGATGGATTGGAACGAAGAATGCCGGATGATGTTCTTGTATGTCTTGAAAAGCAGGAATCCGATAGCGCTGGCGAACAAACTGAACAGGCCGATCTGGAACAGCACATTGCTTTGGTAGGTCTTATGGAAAATGTAGCAGGAAAGGGCATAAGTTCCAGCGGTGGCAAAACAGGATATGATGATGTCGAACGCGAAGATGAGCCAGCGGTTTATGTAAGGGGTACTGACAATGCGCTTGGTGAGTTTTGTCCCGATGGAAAAATTCATTTCTCTTTCAGTTGAGGGAAAGCCTCCCGATGAGAGGGTCGGTTTGAAATTGCAAAGTTAAGAAATTATTTCCTACGAGGGCTTGTTGCGTATGGGTCTGTTTGAAATTTGGTGGTAAGATTTGTAAAGAGGTAGTGTGGAATCCGTCTGTCTATCCGGTGGGCTGGAAAACGAAACAGCCGACTTTGAGGTCGGCTGTTTCGTTGGGATGATTAGTGGTTCGAATGGTTGAAGTCCGTCCCTTCCGGCATGTCGGCAGGCATGGTAACCGCAGCTTGGTAGTTGGGTCTGGTACCAGAGTTCCAAGCATCGGTCTGCCAGTTGTCCCCGGATGATTGGTCGTAAGTCGCAACGGTCCAATCGTCATTGTAAGACAGGATTCCCCGGCCATCAATCCATTGCTGGGTCGTGAATTCCGAGTAGGGAATCGGGTAGGAAACGGCATTAATCGGGTAGTTTTCGAAACAGAACGCGTAGTCGTTGGATTCGCTTCCTGTTTCGCGGGTCAGGCTTATACCGTTCCGTCGCAAGTCGAACCAGCGGTGGCCTTCGCAAAGGAACTCACGGGCCCTTTCTTCCAGGATGGTGTTCAGTATACCTTGGGCTTCTCCATTTTGCACACTGGGGGTCGAGAAGGCGCTGGATCCCCCATAGGAATTCACCATGTTGGTTTCATCGGTCAAGGAGGTGTCGCGGGCACCCAGGACAGCGAAGAGAGCCGTTTGGGCGGTCGGAAGATCCCCGGTGAACGCAGCGGCTTCGGCACGGATCAAGTACAATTCAGGTACGCGCAAAATGGGTACGTTGAAGACCCCGTTGTCGACCGGGTATTTCAAGCAACGGCTGTCGCTTTCCTGACTCGGAGCGGTTTCCACACCATAGAGCTGGCGACGGATATCGTTGCTTCCAAACAATTCGTACGCTTTGGGGGTGGGACCGAAGTTGTAGGACCCGAACAAATTGGCCAAGCTGTTGGCCGAAAGGTTATCTTGCGAGGTGTAGTTCATCAACCAGATATCCTCGGTCGAAGGCGTTTCCCCGTAAGCGTTCCGCAAAGCTTCAGCATCGGAAATCAATGTTTGGTCCGCCCCTACATCTGCCAAAGAAGAAATCGCGTTGTCCACGGAAGTCAAGGCTTCAGCATATTTGTGCCGGGCCAGTTGCACGCGGGCCAGGATGGTGTAGGCGGCCGGTACGGAAGGATAGTACCGGGCATCGTTTGCTCCCAGGTTGGTGGTATTGCTACCCGAACGTCCGAAGTAGTCGATGGCTTGTGTCAACTCGTACTCGATGTAATCGTAGGTATCTTCCAAGGTACTCATGTTGGCCGGTTCGTCGTTGGCCAAGGCATGGTCAAGCAACAGCATCAAACCAACACGGTTGGCTTGGCTACGGCCTCCAACGCTTCCTGTGTAATTGTAATCGATACAGAAGTATTGGGCCAGGTTGTATTCGGCATAGGCCTTCGCCACGTAGGAAACCGCGATGGCGTTGTTCAGGCTGGCAGCCTGGCTGGAGGTCAGACCCAAGGAAGCCGAGTCCGCCAACATGCGTTTGGCTGCTTCGATGGTACGGGCCGCGGAGGCGGCAATACCGTAACCTTGGGAAAAAAGTCCGCTGACATCGGTTGTCTGGGTCGTGATGTTCCAGTTTTCGAGGTCGCGCAAGGTTCCGTTACCACTATTGATTTCCGAGGTGACCATATCGGTAATCAAGTCCCCGATGACCGTCAGGTCGCGTCCGTTGAACGCATAGGCTTGAATCATGCCCATCGTGCCGACTACCGTCCTGGGCAACATGTCCGGGTCGTTCATGACAACATCGGTATCCAAGGCGGTTTCCGGAGTCCTGTCCAAGAAATCGTTGGAGCAGGAAGAAAACAGCAGGACGGGAACCAATGCCGTCGCCGTCAATATATTTTGAATCTTTTTCATCTTTTCTCCTTATTGTTTTGTTTCTGTTTTCCTTGCAATTAGAATCCCACGTTGATACCGATGGCGTAGTTTACGGGAACCGGGTAGTTCGAGGTCTGGATAGCGCTCAAACCGGATTCGGGGTCGTAACCACGGAAGTTCTTGCTGGTCGCCGTCCAAACGTTGTCGATGCTGGCGTACACGCGGAAGCTGCTCAAGAAAATCTTTTCGCAGTGCTTCTTCGGCAAGGTGTAGCCAAAGACGATGGATTTGAGGCGGATGTAAGATCCATCGGTCCGGTAACGGGTACTCAGGTTCTGGGCGTTGTTGTTACCACCGTTCATCAACTGGGGAATTTCGGCGTGGTCGCCGGGACGTTGCCAACGGTTGTCCATGACATAGTAGGTTGTATTCTGGCCCACTTGCCAACCTTCGTTTTCGAGGTAGGTCAAGTCGTTGGACATGATGTAGTTCCCGTAGTTGTAGTTGAACTGGAAGCTCAGGTCGAAGTCGTAGAACTCGAAGCCCATCTGGATACCCCCGTAGAGTTTCGGGTCGGAAGTACCCACGTAACGCATGGCGGCTTCACCGTAGTTGTAAACGTATTCACCGTCGGCACCATACCAGCGCGGACGACCGGTCGCAGGGTCTACCCCGGCCCATTCGGCCATGTACAACTGGCTCGAGGGACGGCCTTCTTCCAAGATACCGATGGTACCGTTCTGGATGGGGTTGTGGTCGGGCAACTCGATAATCTCGTTGTGGTTGGTGGTGAGGTTGAAGCCCAAGGTCCAGCGGAAGTTCTTGCGGTTCATCAAGAGGGCGTTCACTTGGAGTTCGACCCCTTGGTTACGCATGCTACCGATGTTCATGGCAATGGAGCCGAAACCGGTACCCATGGACAGAGGACGGGAGAAAATCATGTCGGTGGTCATGTCGTTGTAGTAATCCACTTCAACGGTCAAAGCGTTGAAAATCGTGAATTCCAAGCCCACGTCGAACTTATTCCTCGATTCCCATTCCAAGTTGGGGTTGGCCAGCTGCGAAGGACCGAAACCGGCTACACCGGCGTAACGGGTGGAGGCGTAAACCCCACGGGCCTGGTAATAACCTACGTTCTGGTTACCCGAGGTACCATAGCTGATACGTACGCTCAAGTTGTTCAACCAGTTCTGGGTGGCGGCCATGAAGCGTTCGGCCGAGATACGGTACCTGGCACCTACCGACCAGAAGGTACCCCAGCGGGTGTCTTCGCCGAAGCGGGAAGAACCGTCGCGACGTACGCTGGCAGAGAGGTAGTACTTGTTGTCGTAGTCGTATTCGATATTACCGAAGTAAGAAGCCAAGGTAGCATCGGCACGGTACATGGTGCCTTCGGTTTCGGTGGCGTTGGCTACGTTCATCAATTCGGGAGTCGCGTAGTCGTAACCGGAAACGAAGGAGGTGTAGTTATTGAAACGCTGGGCTTCCTGACCTACCAAGATGTTGAAGTTGTTTTTCTTGATGGAGGGCATCCAGTTGATGGTGTTGGTGATGTTCATGTAAGCGATGGCTTCATCCTGTACCTGGGTCAAACCGCCCATCGAAGCACCTTGCGGGTTGACGGTCTGCGACCATACGTTTTCTTCGCGCAACTGGGCGTAGTCAATCCCGATTTTGGACTGGACGTACAAGTTCTTGTAGAGTTTCACGCGCAAATACGGGCTGAACAAGGCTTTGTATTGCTGTTGGAACGCTTTGTCGTGGTAGCGGTCTTCACGCAGGGCGACAGGGTTGTAGCCACTGGCGAAGGGGTTGGAGGTCGTATTCCACGTACCGTCTTCGTTACGGACAGGGTCGGTGGGACGCATCATCGAGGATCCCCACAGAGGAGCGGCATAGGCCAACTCGGTAGGAACGGTGTTTACTTCACCGTAGGATCCGGTCAAGTTCAAACCGAAGCTCAACCAATTGGTCGGGTTCACATCCAAGTTCAAACGGGCGTTGTAACGGGTGTAATCCGAACCGATGATGATACCTTTGTTTTGGAAATAGCCTACCGAAGCGTAGTAGTTGACAACTTTCGTACCACCCGACGCGGTCAAGGAGTAGTCTTGGATGATACCGTTGCGGGTCACTTCATCCCACCAGTTGGTGTAGGTGGTCGTGTTGCCTTCCGTGAAGTCGATGTTGTAACGGGGGTCGGCATACCATCCCCAAACGGAAGTCTCCGCATTGTCTATCATATATTGGCGGTCGCGGTCGTTCACGGCACCGTTCAGACGGGCCTCGTACAAGAAGGTCTTGAAGTCTTCCAAGTTGACTTTCTGGAAGCGTTTCTTCACGTTAGGAGGCGTGGAGATACCCACCTTGGCGTTCACGCCGAAGGATACCTTGCCTTCCTTCCCTTTCTTGGTCGTTACGACGATAACCCCGTTGGAAGCGCGGGAACCATAGATGGAGGTAGCGCTCGCGTCTTTCAACAACTGGATGCTTTCGATGTCTTCCGGGTTCAAGGAGGCCAGAGGGTCGGTACCTTCACCACCGCTGTAATTGGTCATACCCATGGCACCGGTAATCATCGGCACCCCGTCGATTACGTACAAGGGGTCGTTACCCGAAGACAAGGAGCTTGTACCACGGATGCGGACAGTCGTGGACGAACCGGGCTGGCCGGAAGCCGCGCTGACCTGCATACCCGGGACGCTACCTTGCAAGGAGTTGATTACGTTGGATTCGGTTTGCCGTTTGATGACGTCTTCACCTACTTGGACCGCCGAACCTACGTTGTCGACTTTCTTGCGGACACCGTAGCTGGAAGCCGAAACCTGGACTTCTTCCAAGGCGATGGCAGCCGATTCCATGACTACGTTGATGACCCCGCTGGTGATGGGAACGATTTTGTCTTTCATACCCATAGCCGTGAATTTCAGGTTCTTGGCCGTTTCGGGGATGTTGTTCAAGGTGTAAACACCATTGAGGTCCGTGGAGGTACCGATGGTGGTTCCTTCGATTTGGACTGCCACCATGGGAATCCCCATGGGTTCCTCCGCACTCGTGACCTTACCTGTGACGGTGCGCTGTCCCCAAGCCACGCTGGCGGCTCCCAAAAGGAACAAGGACACCACAAAGAGCACTAGTTTTTTCATAAAAAAAGCTGATTTGGATTTGTGTTATTATACATTCAAGTTGTTTTCCAAGGGGAATTCCCTTCCGCTCAAATCTGGTTGAACGCTGTCAGGTCTGTTCCATCGCATTCGTTTTTTTATGCCATGCCGCGGTCGCAAGAAAAAGGTTGCGGAATCAACGTGCAGTTCTCCACAGGCCGTTTTCCGGCATGAAATTGAGGTTGGCAAATTTAGATAAATTTTCCATACAGCCAAGGGAAACGCCCGCCTCTTACCCCTCCCGAATCTGAAAAAAAATTAAAATTTTTATTTAAATTATTGATTTTAAGTAATGTTAAATTGTTAAGGCTTGTTAAAAAATAGTTAATGAATGTTAACGCCGGAGGATTTTCCGGGCAGCAGCATGACCAAGAGGACCGATGCGGTCACCAAGACGAAGCCGGTCAGGTTCAAACCGCTGAAACTTTCGTGGAAAACGAGGATGCCGGTCAGGATGGCCGTGATGGGTTCGAGCGTCCCGAAAATGGAGGCTGGCACGGACCCGATGCGGTTGACGGCGGCTACCGTGAGCCGTGCCGATACGGTGGTGCTGACGATGCCCAGCAGGAGGAGGTTGAGCAGGATGTGCGGGTCGGGAATCCAGGCCAGGTGTCCCCGGCTGGCGGCCATGGCAAGGTAGAAGAGGGCTGAACCGGCCAAGGCCCAGAACGTGAAGACTCCCGGATCCATGGCTTTGATTGCGGGGCGGTTCAAGGCTACCATGTAGCCGCCATAGGTCAGGGTGGAGAGCAGGACGAAAACCATGCCGACCCATTTGATGCCTCCTCCGGTCCAGGATAGCATGCCGACCCCGAGAATGGCGAGCCCGATGGCTGCTTTCTGGGAAACCGGGGTCTTGGTCTTGTAAAAAACGGCCATCAGGATGGTGACCACGACCGGATAAAGGAAATGGATGGAGGTGGCGATGCCCGTAGGCATATATAGGTAGGAAGCCATCAGGAAGGTGGCCGTGATGCCGTAGCCGAACACGCCGGCAAGGAGGACCTCCTTGGCTTGGGAGTGGGAAATCCGGAGGCTTTTACGGCGCAGGAGAAGGTAGAGGGCGTAGGAGAGGGCTGCGATGCTGTAACGATAAGCCAGGATGGTGTCATTGTGGATACCGGCGAGGATGGCCGTGTTGGCGAAAAGGGGGATGAGGCCGAAAGTGGCGGCTCCCACGGCGGCGCACAAGTAACCGATGGCTTTCGAATGTCCGGGTTTACCGTGTTTTGCGGTCTGTTCTGCTTTGTGTTCCATGGAAAGAAGTTGGAAAATGGCGGGCGAAGATACGACAAAGCTTTTGCTTTCCTCGCAACGATTCCGTAACAAATTCTCCACCGAAAGGCAATAATTCCGTGCAGGAAATCGTAACAACTTGGTTCTACTTTTGCGCCGGATTTCAAAAACAGGTTTCGGAAGTGGCAGGAAGGTTTGTCCCGGCGGCTTGTGACGCATCGGCTGGGACGAGGGCCACACGGTATCGGAAAAGAGAGAAAGAAAGGGATGAGAACAGCGATTTTGGCCTTGGGTTTGGTTTGGGCTTTGGCAAGCGGGCAGGTTTGGAGCGGGGAAGTTCCGGGGGATGTCCGTCTGCCGGGACGGCTGGAGACGAACGACCAGGAAACGGGCGAGGACACGGGGAAAGAGAAAGGTGTTTTGCAAGGTGTCGTGTCGGACAAGGGGAACGGGGAGACCCTGCCTTTTGCCGCCGTGCAAATCGAGGGGACGGCGCAAGGGGTCGTGACCGGGATGGACGGGAGCTATACGATGAATCTGGACCCGGGTACCTATAAAATCAAGGTAAGTTTCACTTCGTACAAGGATTATGTGGCGGAGGTACGGATCGTACCAGGGCAAAGTACCCATTTGGACGTGGCGCTGGAAAGCTTCGCGACGGAGTTGGAGGAGGTGAAGGTGACGGCAAAGAGGCTCCGGCATACCGATGCGGCGGTCGTGAGTACGATGAAGCAGGCCGATGTGGTGGCCACGGGGGCTTCTTCCCAGCTGATTTCGCGTTCCCAGTCGAAGGATGCGGCGGAAGTGGTGTCGAAACTTCCGGGCGTGAGCGTGGAAGAGGGGGGCATGGTGAACGTGCGGGGGTTGAACGTGCGTTATAATACGGTATTGTTGAACGGGATTACGGCTCCGGGGACCGAGAACGACAGCCGTGCCTTTGCCTTGGATGTGATTGCGGGCAACGCCATCGACCATTTGATGTTATATAAGACGGCTTCGGCGGAATTCCCGGCCGATTTTTCGGGAGGATTGGTCAGCATCGTGACCAAGAGCATGCCTTCGGAAGATGGTTTGAGCTTTTCGTATAGTATCGGGGTGAATACCCAGAGCATCGGCAAGGATTTCGTCCACTATCATGGGAACGGGGCGGATGCGGTGGGTTTCGGGGGTGCTTCGCGCCAGTTGCCGTCGGCTTTCCCCGGAGACATCAGCCAGGCTTCCAATGCCGAGAAGGCTGCCTATGCCCGGATGTTGGACAATGATTGGTCCACCGGCACGCGGACTTCCTTGCCTTCGCAGAGTTTTTCGATGCAGTGGGACAAGATCGCCTTGTTGGGCAAGGACAAGGATATCAAGCTCGGGAGCCTGTTCGCTTTGAACTACGGCTACGAGAACGAGGTGAGGGACCGTTTCGAGAACAGCCGTTTCGGCGTGTTCGACCTTTTGAACGAACAGCCGACCTATCTGAATTCCTATACCGACGAGGATTATGCGACCAAGGTGAAACTCAATGCGATCGGGAACATAGGTTTGCAGTTCAAGGATGGTTCGCGCTTCGAGTTCAAGAACATTTTCAGCCAGAATGCCAAGGACAAGACCGCGCTCCGCGAGGGCATCGACTACAACAACGACTACCATATCCGGGAACAGGAATATGTTTACACGCAACGTTCGCTGTATGTGGGGCAGTTGCTCTTTACCCACGAGCCTGCCAAGGGCCATAAGCTGGACTACCGTCTGTCCTACGGTTTCACCAACCGCCAGGAGCCTGACCGCCGTTTGGTGACCTTCCGCCAGCAGACCGACCCTTCCATGCCGCATTACGAGGAATACCGTGCCACGGACGTGAACCGCTTTTACCAGGACATGAACGAGCATTTGGTTTCGGGCGGTCTCGACTACAAGGGCTTGTTGGTGGACAAGAACCTGAAGCTGGAGTTGATGAGCGGGTTTGCTGCCCAGTACAAGAACCGGGCGTTCGACGGGCGTAAGTTCATTTACACCTCGGGTTTCCCCTCCACTTTGCCTTCTGACTTCCTTTTCCAGGATTTGAACGAGATTTTCCAGCCGGAGAACCTGAGAGCCGACGGTTATTTCATCGATGAGAACACGAGACGTTCGGATGCCTATACGGCCACTTCCTTTATTCCAGCCGTGTATCTGGCGGTGAAGTTGCAGCTTGGTGGATGGCAGATGAACGTAGGTGCCCGGGCGGAATACGAACGGACAATTCTGGACGGTTATACTTCGGACGGTTCGATGCCGGTACGGGTCAACCGGAACGAACTGAACGTGTTCCCCTCGTTCAACACTTCCTACCATATCAACGAGCAACATGTAATCCGGGCGGCTTACGCCTATACGATCAATCGTCCGGAGTTGCGGGAAATCGCGCCTTACGTCTACTACGATTTCGACCAATTCGCCGATTACACGGGGAACACGGATTTGCGGAACGCCAAAATCCAGAATGTGGATTTGCGCTACGAGTTCTATCCGGATGCCAAGGACGTGATTGCCGTGGGCGGCTTCTATAAACATTTCCGCGACCCGATCGAGGTGTCCTACATCCGGTCTTCAGGCGGGGGGGCGATTTACACCTTCAAGAATGCCGATTACGCTTACAGCGCGGGTGTGGAGTTGGAGGTTCGCAAGAGTCTGGATTTCATGAAATTGAAAAATTTCTCCTTGGTGGTGAACGCGGCTTGGATCCAGAGCCAGGTACGTTTCCGGGATGAGGATTTCGACCGCGACCGGGCCATGCAAGGGCAATCTCCCTATATCGTGAACGCGGGTTTGTACTACGAAAACAAGGGTTGGGTGTTGAGCTTGATGTACAACCGTTTCGGTCGCCGGATTTTGGCGGTGGGCGAGGTGTTCCAGAATCCGGACGAGGATATTCCGGACATCTATGAAATGCCGCGCAACGACTTGTCGTTCGGCTTGAAGAAGAGCATCGGCAAGCATTGGGAAATCAAATTCCTGGCGAGCAACCTTTTGAATCAGGATTATGTGGAATGCCAGTTCGCCCATTATTCGGATGCCGACGGGGCGGGGCATACGGTCCGCCAGATACCGCGTTCCTACAAATTGGGCATGGAATTCCAAATCGGGGTCACGTTCAAGATGTAAAAAGGATTCCCGGTGGAAGCGTGGCGGTTGATTGCCGGTGGCTGGCTTCCGGGATGCCTCGGAAAAGAGTCCGGAGCGAGGGAAATTCCGGTGGAGGCTTGCCAAGGGGGACAGCCCTTGGGTCAATAAAGGAAATAAACCTAAAACAATATCAACAAAATGAAAATGGAAAAATTGCAAATCGGATTCCTGGCAGCTTTGATGCTCGGAGGAATGAGTGTGTTCACTTCTTGTAACGACCCAAATGGCAATGAGGGGGAGACGACCGGTGGAACACCTGTCCTTTCGGGTGATATCCGGGGAAACCGTACTTTGTCCGCCGACACTGTTTATACTTTGGACGGTTTTGTTTACGTGGTGGACGGTGCTACTTTGACGATTCCTGCCGGTACGGTAATCCAAGGCAAATCCGGTACCAAGGCCGCTTTGATTGTGGAACGCGGCGGCAAGCTGATGGCTGAAGGCACGGCGGAAGATCCTATCGTGTTCACTTCCGACAAACCGGCCGGCCAGCGTAATTACGGTGACTGGGGTGGTGTGATCCTTTGCGGGAAGGCTGTGATCAACTCTGGCGAAGCCCAGGTGGAAGGCGGTCCTCGTACCATGTACGGCGGCCAGGACGATAACGACAACTCCGGCGTGCTTCGTTACGTGCGTATCGAGTTCGGGGGTGTTGAATTCGACACGGATAAGGAAATCAACGGTTTGACCCTGTGTGCCGTGGGGAGCCAGACGGTTATCGACCATGTGCAGTGTTCCTATATCAAGGATGACAGCTTTGAATGGTTCGGCGGTACGGTAAACTGCCGTAATCTGGTGGCTTTCCGTGGCTGGGATGATGATTTCGATACCGATGCCGGGTATCGTGGAACGGTCCAGTTCGCGGTTTCGGTCCGCGACATCCAGGTTTCGGACAAATCCAAATCCAATGGCTTTGAGTCGGATAACGATGGCGATGGATCCAGCAACACGCCGCTGAACAATCCTCGCTTCTCGAACGTGAGCTTGATTGGTCCTTATGCCAATTTGTCTGATACCTCCAACACCAACAGCGCCTATGCCAGCGACAATGCTTACGGTCCTTTCCAGGCTTCGATGCATTTGCGCCGCAATACCCGTTTGCAGGTGTACAACTCGGTGTTTGCCGGATGGCCTACGGGTTTGTTGATCGATGGGGACCTTTGCATGAACTCTGCCGAAGCCGGTATCAGCAACCCGGAAAACAATCTGGTGGTGAAGAACTGTGTCTTGGTGGGCATGCGTTCCAACTTCGCCCAGGAAGTCGAAAGCGCGGCTTTGACGACCGAGGCTTATTTCAACAACGCGGCTTTGAACAACCTTTTGATGGCGACCAATGCCGAAGCCGGTATTTCGGGGGCTTTCAACCTGGATGCTCCTTCTTTCTTGCCTGAAAGCGGTTCGCCCCTGTTGACAGGTGCCGACTTCAGCGGTTTGACCGGTTTTGAAACCGTTTCGTTCCGTGGTGCTTTCGGTTCCGAAGATTGGACGGCGGGTTGGTGCAACTTCGACCCGCAGAATGCGGAATACTAAGAGCTTGTTTTAAAGCTAATCGAGATGGGTGGTTTGAAAGCGCGGACTTGGGTCCGCGCTTTTTTTATCGTTGGACGGGACAACCGCAGCGAACCGCCCGAGGAAAATATCCGGCTTCCCTTGGGGGAACGGGTCGGGGCTGCTTGCCGCGATTCTCTTCGGGTCGCCCGTTCCCTATGCCTTCGGGTTCCGTGTTTTGCCCGTCTTGCGTTTCTTGATTACCCGTTTCACGACAAAATAGATGATACAGGCCAGGAGGATTATCGCGATACCGTATCCGATTTCATGGCTGTAAGTAGAGGCCAATCTGGAAACGTCTTCGGTGGTTTGGACTTCGGGAAAGGATTTCCGGATGACCCATCCCAAGATGGCCAGCACGATGTTCCATAAACCGGCTCCCAAGGTCGTGAAGAGAAGGAAGGTATGGAGTTTCATCTTGGCCAGGCCGGCGGGGATGGAAATCAGTTGGCGTACGGCGGGGACCAGCCGGCCGAAGAAAGTGGAAACGATGCCGTGCTTGCGGAAATATTCTTCGGCATGTGCGACTTTCTCTCCGTTGAGCAGGCAAAGATGCCCCACCCGGCTGTCGGCGAATTTGTACACGATGGGACGGCCCAGCCATTTGGCAAGGAAATAGTTGATAAGGGCACCCAGGTCGGCTCCGAGGGTGGCGACTATCACGACCATGACGATGTTCATGTCGCTGTCCGCCCCCAAGGCCAGCCATGCGGCCGGAGGTACGATGATTTCGGACGGGAACGGGATGAACGAGCTTTCAATCATCATGCCGAGAAGAATCGTCCAGTAATTCAGATTGTCGAGGAAGAATTCAATCATGGATTATGCGTTTTGCTGTTTTGTTTTCATGGGGCGCTTTTTTGCCGGAAGCGGTTCCGTGTTCCTTGGTGCAAAAAGTACAAAGATATGCAAAAAAAAGACAGGAAAGCCCTTTGCAAGGGTTTGTGGGGCGATTTCCGGGGGCTTGGGCATCCTGGCTCCTTTGCGGGTTCGGGGATCCGGGTCGTGTCTTCTGGAGGAATCGTGGGGTTCGGAAACATTGCATGGAATGCCGGTTCGGGCGTGTTTGCTTTGTTAATAAAGTGTCAATGTGTCCTTTTCCGTTTTGTCTGCCTGCGTTGCATGTTTCGGTTTCGGTATTTTCATCCTTTTTCTTCCTTCGGGGGCTTGCTTCCCCGGTTATCTTCGTCCGCTCAAAAAATAGAGGATATTTATGCCTTGGAAGCTTTTTCCGGTTGTTTTTCTTTTGTTGCACCTTCCTTTGGCTTTGACGGCCCAGGAAAAGGGCAGGCAAGCGGACGATATCGTGGGGACTTACGAGGCTTACAATCCGGCTACCGGGGAAACCTTGCATTTGAATTTCTACAAGGCCGATGACGAGAGTTTCGAAGCCCGTATCGTTTGGATGGACGAGCCTTTGGATGACTTGGGGAAACCACGGACGGATGTGCAGAATCCCCGGGCGGAACTCCGGCATATCCCGCTCTCCCATTTGGTCATCGTGCGTAAGCTCCGCCATGATTCCAGAGGGAGGGAGTGGACGGGGGGGCGTGTCTACGATCCGATGACCGGCAAGACTTACCGTTGCGCCATTGCGTTCGAAGGGGAGGATACTTTGCGGGTGCGGGCCTACATAGGCTTCCGTTTCTTGGGGCGGACCCTGTATTGGAAGCGTGTTCCTTGATATTCCTGGCATCGGGGGCCGGTTGGCCGTGGTGTTTTCCTATGTGATTTTCCTTTGTCTTATGGTTTACAAATACGGTGAAAAAATCAGGGTCTACAATCATTATACCGACAAGCGGCGTTTGCTCAAGGTCAAGACCCTTTGCGATTTGTTCAATGACATGGCCGAGTTGCATACCTTCGAACAGGGAGTGGATGTGGCCACAATCAACCGGAAAGGATTGACTTGGATGCTGAGGCGTATCCACCTCTTTGTCCCGGACATGCCCCGGCGGGAAGACCGTGTTCTTTTCGAGACTTGGAACCCGCCGTGCGAAGGTCTGCTGGTTCCTCGAATTTACAAGGTAAGTGATTGGAACGATGAGGCAAACCGGGTTTATGCGGGGGGGATTTCGGGCCAGTCTGCTTCTACGGGGCGTTTGCGGGCCTTTGCCGGTACCGATTGGATGTTGGTGAATTTGGAAAGCCGGAGGCCGGAGCGTCCTTTGGAGACGATGTTGCCCTTGGCAGGACATTACAAGGAGGAGCTGCCTTTCGGCCCTTCTTTGTTCGAGCGCAAAGAACAGAAAGGCGGACTGGATTTCGGCGAAGCTTCATGGAAAGGGGTTCTGCAAGTCCAGGCGCATTATCGCGACATTGATTTTAACGGCCATGTGACCCAGAGCGTTTATATCCAATGGATGCTGGATGCCCATGCGGATTCTTTCATGGAAAACCACGACTTGCTGGAAATGGAGGTGGTTTATGCCCATGAGCTGAAGCCGGGCAGCAGGGTGGAAGTGTGGTTGCGCGAAGAACCGGCTGGTGCGGAGTCTTTGCGTACGGTTTCCTATGCCATCCGTAGTCTTGACGGGTCGATTCTCCATGCTTGGGGGCGGGCCAAGTACCGGCCGGCAGGGGAATCCGGGGCGCATTTGGCAAATTCCGGGAACGTCAGGTAGCAGCCGGTAGCTTGGAAACTTACCGTTTGCTTGCGCTGTCGGTGAGGGGGCTTGTGGATTTGGTATTGTTCGCTTTCGTGCAGCTTTATTCACAGCGAAAAGGGTTCCAAGGTGTTCATGAGCTCGCTCCGCTCGGTTCTCCGCCTCGGCCATGCTCAAGCAAGCTTGGCATGGCGCTCGGCTTAACCGAAAGGTTCTTTTTTTGGACCGACCATCCGAAGCGGCCTATCCTTGGGCCGGTTTCGTAGTAGTTGCCGTGTTCGTAGATCAAGAGGCCGGAGCGGGCCAGGTCGAATTTGCCGGTTTCCAGGTCCATGTACTGTTCATCGGCCTGTATGTTGAGGATGTCGGCTATGAAGGTTTCGTGCGAGCCCAAGGGCAGGCACTGGCGGACTTTGCATTCGAGGCTCAGGGGGGATTCTTCCACTATCGGGGCCTTGACGGTTTTGCCGGGGACAGGATGCAGGCCGCATTCCTTGAATTTGTCGAAATCCCGCCCCGATTTGACCCCGCACCAATCGGTGGCCTTGGCCAATTTCTTGGTGGTCAAATTGATGGTGAATTCCCCGTATTTCTTGATGAGGCCGTATGAGTGCCGTTCGGGCCGGACGGAGATGTAACAGACGGGCGGGTTGGTGCAGAGGATGCCTGTCCATGCAACGGTGATAAGATTGTAGTCTTCCTCGTTCGCCCCGCAGCCCACCAGCACCGCCGGCAGAGGATAAATCATGGTTCCGGGTTTGAAGTCTGTCTTGCTCATCATGAGAATTGTGTAAGGTTTCGTCAAATGTGGTTGTTGCCCCTGCCTCGTTTTATAGGACATGCCTTTTTAACCTGTCTAAAAGAGGCGGATTGTTTCCGGTTTTGGTGCGATTAAGCTAAGAAGCTGTTTAAATTTATTTGTTTGTAGGCCATCGGGAGGGGATTGGGAGGGATGGCGCGGCGTTTTTCAAAGGAGGATAGCCAAGCTATCATCGAGCATCGCTCAACCAAGACCCGAAATAGCCCCCGATGGGCAAACAAAATCCTGAAACCGGTCCCTGAAAATTCAGCCTTTTCAGGATTGTAAGAAATTTTAAACGGCTTCTAAAATAGGCAAAATTTATCAAATTGGCTATAGGACATAAATTACGTTTTCGGGGAAGAGCAATGGCAAGTTCAAGTAGATGAGATTTATTTCAAATCCTTATTTTGATACACCCTCATCTGTGAGTTCCAATATTACGGTTTTTCCGGGAATCGGGGAGGTTTTTGTATTTTTGTCGATAGGTGGGAGATGTGTATCTTAATGAATCCTGCGTGAGATTATGAAACTTTGCATCGCCGAAAAGCCCAGCGTGGGGCGTGAGATTGCCCGGGTCATCGGAGCCACGGCCTCCAAGAACGGGTACATGGAGGGCAACGGGTATTGGGTTTCCTGGACATTCGGCCATTTGTGCACCCTCTTCGAGCCGGACGACTATACCCCCGACTGGAAGCGCTGGCGGATGGAAGTCCTGCCGATGATTCCGCCCACCTTCAAGCTCAAGCTCATTCCCGAAAAAGGCAGCATGAACCAGTTCCAGATCCTGAGCGACTTGATGTCCCGTTGCGAGGAAGTCATAAACTGCGGGGATGCCGGGCAGGAAGGGGAAGTGATTCAGCGTTGGGTGATGCAGAAAGCCGGATGCAAAGTGCCGGTGAAACGCCTTTGGATATCCTCCCTGACCGAAGAAGCCATCCGGGAGGGTTTCGCCAACCTTCGTCCGGCTTCGGAATTCGACAACCTTTATGCCGCCGGTTCCATCCGGGCCATCGGCGACTGGCTGCTGGGCATGAACGCCAGCCGCGCCTATACCTTGAAGTTCGGGATTCCGGGCCAGGTCCTTTCGATAGGCCGGGTCCAGACCCCGACCTTGGCCTTGTTGGTGGAGCGGCAGAAAGCCATCGAGAATTTCAAGCCTGAAAAATTCTGGGAACTGAGGACCCTTTACCGGGGCGGGATGTTCCAGAGCACCAAGGGTCGTTTCGCGACCGAGGACGCAGCCCGTGCCTTGTGCCGGGAAGTATCGGGTCGCCCTTTGGAAATCACCAAGGTAGAGAAGAAAAAAGCCAAGGAGGCACCCCCGAAGCTTTTCGACTTGACCTTGCTGCAAGTGGAATGCAATAAGAAGTTCGGCTTTTCGGCAGAGGAAAGTCTGCAATTGATACAGAGCCTTTACGAGAAAAAGCTCACCACCTATCCCCGCGTTGACACCAATTTCCTGCCCAACGACATGTATCCCAAGGTTCCCGGCATCCTGCGGGGCTTGGTCCCTTATGCGGCCTTGACCCGGGAAATTCTGGAGAAGAAGCCTTTGCGCAAGAGCACGAAGGTCTTCAACGATGCCAAGATAACCGACCACCATGCCATCGTCCCCACCGGGGAGTTCGGGGCAGCCTCGTCCTTGTCGCGGAACGAGAAGCTGGTCTTCGATTTGGTGATACGCCGCTTCATTGCCGTGTTTTATCCCGATTGCGAATACGCGAACACCACGGTTCTGGCCAAGGTGGACTTGGGCGGGAGCGGACCGGAGCCGACAGGTGGTATGCCGGAGGGAAAAATCCCGGATGGCTCCATGGCCGGTACAGAGCTCGAGGCGGGAACCGCTTTGGCATCCCACGAAGGGAAAACGAAGAAGAAAGAGGAAACCATCCAGTTCAAGGCTACGGGGAAGGTGATTGTCTTTCCCGGATGGCGCGTGGTGTTCCCCGCCAAGACGCAAGCCGGGGACGAGGACGAAAAAGAGGGCAAGGAGAACGTGCTGCCGGAATACAAGCCCGGGGAAAAGGGTCCGCACGAACCGGAAATCGTGGCCAAGCAGACCCAGCCTCCCAAATTCATGAGCGAGGGGGATTTGCTCAAGGCCATGGAGACGGCAGGCAAGAGCGTGGAGGATGAGGAATTGCGCGACTTGATGAAAGCCAACGGAATAGGTCGGCCTTCGACCCGGGCGGCCATTATCGAGACCTTGATTAAGCGCCAGTATGTTTACAAGGAGAAGAAACGGATCCTGCCAAGCCCGATGGGTATGAAATTGATTGAAATCATTCCGAACCGCTTGCTCAAATCGGCGGAACTGACAGGCCAGTGGGAGAAGAAGCTGCGGGAGATTTCGGACGGGAAATACCCGGCGGCTCAGTTCATGCAGCAGCTCAAGCAGATGGTTTGCGGGGTGGTGGAAGAGGTAAGGAATTCGAGGCGGGTGGAGTTGGGGGATGCCGGGAATGGCCGTCCGGTTTCCCGGGCTTCGGAACCGGGGAATGCGACGGCTGCCGCAGCTTCAGCGGAATCCTTGGGCAAGGGAGGCAAGACGAAAGACCGGCCTGGCAATTTGACTTGAATCTGCGGCATCGGCTGTTGAAAAAACGGTTTGCCAAAACGCGGCGGGCTTGCTACCTTTGCAAATTTGGAAGTTGGGCGGTTTCGGGTTTGTCCGGATGTTGGAATTTCAGGCTCGAAACAAAGGCTTTGAAACGGTTTTCCGCTTGAGGAATCTTGGAAACCGGTTCGGATCCGGAACTTCCGAAGTCGGGAAAAACAAGCTTCCGACAAGCTTGAATGTGTCTAATAACATCATGAAGATATGGATTTTACAGCAAAATTGATTCAGATTAACGAACCGGTGACAGGTGAAGGCAAGAACGGCCCTTGGAAGCGTCAGGAATTCATCTTTGAGACCGAGGGCCAGTACCCGCGCAAGATTTGTGTTTCGGTTTGGGGCGACCGTGCCATCCAAGATCCTTCCATCATGCAGATTGGTAACTATTTGAATGTGGCTTTCGACTTGGAAAGCCGGGAATACAACGGGCGTTGGTACACCGATGTGCGTCCTTGGAGGATTACCTTGCCCCAGGCATCTCAGGCTCCTGCCGGTTTCGCGCCCCAAGGCCCCCAGGGTGGCTATCAGGCCGCTCCGCAAGCTGCGGCTCCCCAATACGGGGCAGGACAACCGGGAATGGCCCAGGCCGCACCGGCTTCACCCGAATTCCCGACCGCCGCAGGCGGCAGTGCCGAAGACGATCTTCCTTTCTGAAACAGGTTCTTCGCTTCCTGCCGGGAGCGGAAATCGACCCTATGGAGAGGAGTTCATATTATAGAAAAGCCCTTGGCAGGAAGGTTGTTTGCCGTATTTTGCCAGGGCTTCTTTGTTTTTTGCCGGTCTTGCTTCCGGCTTCGGGGAGAAGCCTCGTTTCGGAGAAAGGTCTTGTTTCCGGGCGGGTTTCCGCTTCCGGGCAAGATGTCTCTTTTTCACTCCAGGATTTGGGCAGGGGACGGTATTCGTATAAGGGAATCCGTTTGCGGGACGGGGATTTGATTTTCCAGGAAGCCTGCCATGGAACGACCGAGGCTGCTATCAAGGGGGTGACGCGAAGCGCGGGCGGGTACGCCTTTACCCATGTGGGCATGGTTTGCATCCGGGAAGGGAAAGCCTATGTGCTGGAAGCCAATGTGCCCCGGGTGAGCCTGACGCCTTTGGAAGCCTTTTTGATGCCGGGAGGTGTTTCTTTTGAGGCCGGCGCCGATGGGATGGATGCCGCCGAAGCCGGTACTGCCGATACCGTTGCGGCGGATATGTTCGGGGCGGATACGGATACCGCAGTTTGCCCGCCGGTCTCGGTATTGGCCCGTTTGAAGCCTCCTTGCCGGAAATTGATTCCGAAGGCTTTGGCCTTGGGTATGGCTTGTATCGGGAAATCCTATGATTACGGCTATGTGCTGGGGGATTCGTCTTATTATTGTTCGGAACTGATTTACCAGATTTTGAAGGATGCCAACCAGGGGCAGGAGGTTTTCCCTTTGAATCGCATGACGTTCAAGGATTCCACAGGGAGGACTCTGCCGGACTGGGAAGCCTATTTCGAGCGGCATTCGATGCCGGTTCCCGAAGGCGAAGCCGGGATTAACCCGGGGGCCATGTCCCGGAGCCGGAAGGTTTTGTGGCTTCTGGGGCGGATCCGGCCTTAGAGTACCGTGAATTGATAGAAGGATGCCTGTGTTTGTTTCCGATGTTTTTCTATAACCGAAAAAGGGCGGCACCTCGCACGAGGTACCGCCCTTTTTCGCAAAACAGGGTTCGCCAGATTAGGCTAATCGTTTAGCGGACAACAACCCGTTTCACAGTACTATGGCCTCCCTGGCTGATGCGGATGAAGTAGATACCGTTGTTTTCCAGAACCACTTCATGCAAACCGGCGGTCCATTCCTTCGATTGGATCAAGGTGCCGTTGGCCGTGAATACATCCACTTTGGCGTTGTTGCTGATTTCGATATGGAAAAGGCCCGAGCTGGGGTTGGGATAGATGCGGGTCTGGAAGAAGTCCATTTCTTCGTTGGACAATTCCAAACGGATATTGTGGTCGGCTTTTGTCCAAAGAACCCTGCCGTCTTCACAGAGCGAAGCCACGGCCCAGCCATATTCGGTTTCTGTTTCCATTTGTTCGAAGAATTCGTAGCTGTTTTCCGTGATGGTATCGCGGAATACGGTGTCCATGCCGTCTGCGCTCAGCAGGGCAATCAAGTAGGCAGGAGCCGAACCTTCCCAGCTTACGTAGATGGGAGAGCATCCGGGATTTTCGGATTGCAGGTTGCTCGGGGCTTCGCAAGCCGGGGCTTCGGCGAAGTAAACCCGTACATCATCGAGGAAGAAGCGGGCCTTGTTGGCCTTGATAGCGTTGAAACTGATAGTGGTATTTTCCGTGCCATTTTCAAAGAAGAACACGTATTTGCGGAGGTTGGCTTGGCTGTTGCCTTGGTTGTCCAGACCGCTTACCGTGGTAGTGTCTCCATTGACAATGAGATTGATAGCTGTCGTGTCGTTGTTCCATGCCTTGGCTCGGAACGAGATGGCAAAAGCTCCATTGTTTCCGCTCAAATCCAGAGACGGCAAGGCAAGAACTCCGGCAGCGCTGCTGCTTCCCATCTTGGCCGTGCCCACCGATTGGTAAACCCGTGAACCGGTCCATCCCGGCATCAAGGTGTAGATGTCCAAATCGGACGAGATATCCTC
>CALUNB010000013.1 GCA_944321885.1 uncultured Bacteroidales bacterium
CGGGATCAGTTCAGGGAAATATATCCCTTGTACGAGGATTGGAACAGCAAAATCAATCTGGTTTCGCGCAAGGATATCGGTAATTTGTATGTCCATCATGTCTTACACAGCCTGGCGATTGCCAAGGTAGTGAAGTTCGAGCCGGGAGCCAAGGTGCTGGATGTGGGGACGGGAGGTGGCTTCCCGGGGATTCCTTTGGCGGTGATGTTTCCCAAGACCCAGTTCCATTTGGTGGATTCGATTGGAAAGAAGATCAAGGTGGTGCAGGCGGTCGCCGGGTCTTTGGGCTTGAAGAACGTCATCGCGGAGCAATGCCGGGCCGAAACATTGAGAAACCGCTATGATTTCATCGTGAGCCGTGCCGTGACCCGTCTTCCGGAGTTTTACGGATGGGTCGGGCGCTTGGTTTCCAAAAAACAACAGCATGCCTTGCCCAACGGGATCCTTTATTTGAAAGGAGGGGATATCCAGGCTGAAATCCAGCCTTTCGGCCGCCGGATTTGTGTCTATGGGATTCCGGAGCTTCTCGGTTTGCCCGAGGCTCCCAAACACCAAGAGGGGGGAGAATCCGGGCTGCTGCCGGATATGTCGTCCGCCCGGGGACGGGAGCTGGCTTTGGTGGAATATTTCGAAACCAAGAAAGTGATTTTCCTGGCTTGTTGAAGTGGAGGGATACGGGCTTTCTTCGGGTTGTTCCTATGGGGGCTTGTTAAGATTATTAAGATTTAGAACATCTTCTAAAAAAATTGGTTTTGTTGTCGAAAATTGTCGAATGGGATTGGAATGTGTCCTTGGCCGTCAACCATTGGCGTTCCGAAGGCGCGGATGTTTTCATGAAAACCGTGAGCGGGACTTGGGTGTGGGTCCCCTTGTATCTTCTCCTGATAGGCTTGATTATTTACCGTTACCGTAAGGCTGCCTGGATTCCCATCTTGGGTGTGGTGGTTTTGGTGGGTTTGGCCGATTGGACGAGCGTGCATTTTTTCAAGAACGTGATAGAACGTTTCCGCCCGGGGCACACGCCGGAACTGGAGGGCCTTGTCTTTTTGCCTTCAGGCAAAGGCGGGCTTTACGGCTTCATTTCCTCCCATGCGGCAAACTGCTTTGCCATTGCGGCTTACGTGACCTTTTTGTTGCAGTCCCGCTTCAAGCTGTTCCGCTATGGCATCTTGTACCTATGGGCGGCGATGATAGGCTACAGCCGCATTTATTTAGGCAAGCATTTCTTTTTGGATGTGGTCTGCGGGGCTCTGTGGGGTGTATTGCTGGCCTGGCTGTTGTGGCGGCTTATCCGTTTATTGCTTTCCAGATACTATCCTTCAACGCTTCCACCCCCAGCCCGCTTACCGAAGAAATAAAGTGGCAAGGCAGGTCCTGGGGCAGGCTTTGCCGGGTTTCCCGTTCAGTCCGGGCCAAATCTTCTTCGCTCAACAGGTCGCATTTGGTGACGGCCAGGAGGCGTTGTTTGTCGAGGAGTTCGGGATTGTATTTTTCCAGCTCCCGCAAGAGGGTCCCGTATTGCGCGGCGATACTTTGTCCGTTCTCTTCCGCGCTGACCATGAACAGCAGGACCGGATTGCGCTCGATATGGCGTAGGAAGCGCAAGCCGAGGCCCTTGCCTTCGGCGGCACCTTCGATGATGCCGGGAATGTCGGCCATGACAAAGGACTTCTGGTCCCGGTAGCCGACCATGCCAAGGTTGGGAACCAAGGTGGTGAAAGGGTAGTCGGCGATTTCCGGCTTGGCGGCCGAGACCACCGAAAGCAGGGTGGATTTTCCCGCATTGGGGAAACCGACCAGGCCGACATCCGCCAGGATTTTGAGTTCGAGTATCTTCCATCCTTCGATGCCTTCTTCGCCGGGTTGGGCGAACTTGGGCGCTTGCAAAGTGGCCGACTTGAAGAAATCGTTGCCTTTGCCGCCCCGTCCCCCTTTCATCAGGATGACTTCTTCCCCGTCCTGGGTCACTTCGGCTTCGATTTCCCCGCTTTCGGCATCGCGCACGATGGTGCCCAAGGGCACTTGGATATAGATGTCTTTCCCGTTTGCCCCGGTTTTGAGGTTTTCTCCTCCGTTGCCTCCGTCTTCGGCAAAAATGTGCCGGGTGTACTTGAGATGGAGCAGGGTCCAAAGTTGTGCGTTGCCTTTGAGGATGATATGTCCGCCCCGGCCTCCATTTCCCCCGTCGGGTCCGCCTTTGGGGTTCTTCTTGCTGCGGAAAAAGTGCATGGAACCAGCCCCTCCTTTCCCGGAGCGGCAGAAAATCTTTACATAGTCGACGAAATTGGACGAGGCCATGGTCTTGTCTGTTTTGGGGTGGAAGAATTGCTTACCTCATGGGCAAGGTATATTCCCGGAATGCGACTGGCGTTTTGGGCAAGGAATTCCGGCTCGCTGCCACGCTTACGTTTGCAAAGGCTCGCAAAAATAGCAAAAGATTTTGGTAGTTTGAAAAATTGTATTATCTTTGCACCCTCTTTCGGGAGCGGCGCGATAGCTCAGTTGGTAGAGCAACGGACTGAAAATCCGTGTGTCACTGGTTCGATTCCAGTTCGTGCCACTTGGGGCCAGGAGAGTTGCAGGGAGCAACTCTCCTTTTTTATTTTCTCCCGGCTTTGTTTTGTTTCGGGACCTCCGGTTTTCCGTTTCGGACTTCCCGGAAGTCCCAAAGAGCCGGTTCCGGATTCAAAGCTTTTCGATTTCCTCTGCCGGGAGCCCGGTTATCTGGCCGATGAGTTCCTTTTCGATTCCGTTGGCTTTCATCTTCTTGGCAAGGATTCGGGTCGCTTCGGCCAGTCCTTCGGCCAATCCTTCGGCTAGTCCTTCGGCCCGTCCCTCGATGCGGCCTTCGAACCGGCCTTCTTCCCTGCCCGTCGTGATGCTGTCCCTCAGGATGGCGAGGTTGTCCATATGGCGGTAGTAGGCTCTTTGCTCTTCCCGGCTCATCCGGTCTATTTTCAATTGTTCCCGGACTTTTTCCAGGCCCGGGGCGGAGGCATCTTGGGGCAGGTTCCCCGTTTTCAGGTAATAAATCCATTCCTCCAAGGGACTTTTGGCAATGCGGTTGAAAGCGTTGACTTTCAGGATGTAGTATTCGGGGAACAACTCGCTTACGCTGTCCACCTGGAAACGTTCTTTTTGGAAAGGGCTCAAATCCAGGATATCCCCGTCGTGCGTTCCTCTGAATTCGGTTTTCCCGTGGTAGATATAGTCTTGGCCATGGCCCAAGGAGAAATAGACGATGTTCACGCTGTACACCTTGCGGACCTTTTCATAATTGTCTCCCCGGTTGATGTATTCGCCCAGCAGCCGGGAAGTGCCGAAAAGTATCCTTTGGAAGTAGGCCTGTTCGGAAGCGTTCTGCACTTCAATCAGGACCAGATTCCCGTTTTCCATTTCGGCGAGCAAGTCCACCCGGTTCGCCTTGTCGTATTCCGTTTCCTGGTTGCTTTCGCTTTCCAGCAGGCGGTGTATTTTTACCTTCTGGTCGAACAGCGAGCTGAGGAAACCTTCCAGCACGCCGTAATTGGCTTTGTTCCGCAACAGGCGTTTCATGGCCCAGTCGAAGCGGATATAAGGTTTGGGGTCTTTTGCGTCTTTCATAAGGCTTGTTTTTGGGGGTGTGAGGTTGGAACTTTTCGTTTTTTAGGCGGGCGATGCCCATCCGTCCGTTTCGCTGTCCGGGCAAAAGTAGGGAGATTTTCCGTATCGTCCACTTTTTTAAGAAGCTGTTTAAATTTATTTGTTTAGGCCATCGGGAGGGGATTTGGAGGGATGGCGCGGCGTTTTTCAAAGGAGGATAGCCGAGCTATCTGACGTGAAAAAGGCAAGCCAGACCCGAAATAGCCCCCGATGGGCAAACAAAATCCTGAAATCGGTCCCTGAAAATTCAGCTTTTTCAGGATTGTAAGAAATTTTAAACAGCTTCTAACATTTTTTAGGGGAAAGCCGGTATCAGGGACGTGGAAAATCCGGTATTGTTTATGGACAGGGGAATGTTGGTATTGCGGTTTGCCGGATGTGCTGCGGCCTTTGCCATGGATGAGCCTGCGGTTTTTTCGGGACTGTGTGGAGTCATGCCGGCAAGTTCGATCAGGGAGAGTTCAAGTAATAAATGCAACTTTTATGTAACTTTTAGGAAGGGAAAAACGCGAAGTGAGGAAATTTTATTACATTCGCAGTTTGGAAAACGTGGAAACGACGGTCGGTTCCAGGAAGGGCATCGCGCAGGATGGCAGTTGCGGCAGCGGCATAGCTGGTATCGGGAAAAGAAACAAACAAAACAAACAGTATAAAAACACAATTAAATCTTTTGAATTATGAAAAAGCTTTTGACAATGGTTGCCGCTGTGTCGGCTGCGTTGTTTTTCACGAAAGCGGACGCGCAGGTGCGGACGTATTTCGAGGATTCGTTTGCGCCTAACGGCCCCAGTGCTTCTTATTGGAATGCGTCTGCCAGTACGGAAATCGATGCGGAAGTAGGTCCTCTTTACCTGGTTGGTTTCCAGGACGGATCAGTTATGGGTGGCTGGGTGTATGACCCGAACGGGGACATTATTGTTGATCAATACCAGCGGCCTACGGCTACCACGCCTTTGGAGGGGGAATATCTTTTTGTGACCCAGCCGTTCACCTTGGAGTCCGGCGCGGTGGAAAACATTTTTTCGTTCGATTACCTGTACATGGCATTGGATGCAGCCACTGCCGATACGAAGAACTTCGGCCTGAAGGTTAGGGAAACGGGCGGCGAATGGGCCACGGTATCGACCGTGTACGAAGCCGGGGCATCCTTGGCGGTGGAAGACCAGGGCACGATGACCGCGACCCTGCCGGCGGAATATGCGGGCAAGGAAGTGGAACTGGCCTTGTTCTGCGAAAACTCGGACGATGTTTCGTTCGCATTCCTGTTCAATAACGTGGTATTCGCCGCATGGAGCAGCGAGACGGCTTTGGCGGCGGAAATCAGGCCTACGTTAATCAGTACTGTTAACCACGCTTTGGACATGACGTTCCGTAATGCCGGGACTTCAACTGTGACTTCGGCGGAAATGACATGGCGCATCGGGGACGGTGCCGTGTCCACCGTGCCGGTGGAAATGGAACTGTCGATGGGCGAAGAGACGACGGCATCGGTGGAATTGAATGCGGCAGATTTGACAGTGGGGCAGGTATACACTTTGCAGGTATGGAACAGCCTTGTCAACGGGGAAGCCGTGGCCGAACCGGACACGATGGAATGGTCTTTCGTTTATGTGGATGAAGAGGAAATACCCAACCATATCCCCTTGGTGGAAGAGTTCACTTCCTCCCAATGCGGGCCTTGTGCTACGCTGAATCGTACTTTGAACCCGGTATTGGAAGAGTATGTGGATGCGGAAATGTTGAATGTGGTGAAATACCAGTGGTATTTTCCGGGTGGGACTCCGACGAGTCCCGGTGACCGGTATTATCTTTCCGATTTAGTCCGCGATTCTTATTACGGGGTGAATGGTGTACCCACACCGTTCTTTGACGGGAGCATCAATATGCAGGATTGGTTGCGTTCATCGTGGAACGATGTCTCCAACACTTTGCCGTCCTATGTGGAAGAAGCTGCCGCTGAGAAATCCATGTTGAGGATGGCGTTTCCCGAAGCTACCCTGGATACGACAACCGGGATGCTGAACGTGACAGTGGAAATCATGCCTTATGTAGATATGGAAGGGTGTCGTTTGTTCGTGGTAGCCATCGAGGGCGTGACGACAGGCAATCGCGGTGGTAACGGGGAGCGCGAGTTCCATTACGTGGCGATGGATCTTGCCCGTCCTTCCGGTGAAGAAGTGGAACTCAAGGCAGGTCAGACGGTATCCGTCTCCTACGAGATGGACATGAGCCAGACCAATACCGAGGAGTATTCGGACTTGGATGTGGTTTGCTTTGTGCAGAACTATGCTTCCCACGATGTATATCAAAGCGTTCGGTATGATTTTGCTACCAATACCGCTATTCTGTCCAATGAGATGGCATCTCTGCCCGGCGTGGTTCTCTGTCCCAACCCGGCTCGCGATTACGCTATCTTGAGCGGTTTGGAAAATGCCACGGTTCAAATCTTCGACTTGACGGGCCGCATGGTTTACAGCCTCGAAAACGTGGATGCCCAAGTGGAATTGCCGGTCAATACCTTCAATGCCGGAACCTACATGGTACGCATTTCGCAGAACGGCCAAACCGCTATCAAGAAATTGACGGTGGTAAAATAAGTTGAGGCTGGCGATTTGCTTTGCCGGATTTTTAGAAGCTGTTTAAAATTTCTTACAATCCTGAAAAGAAAGGATTTTGAGGGGGCGGTTTCAGGATTTTGTTTGCCCATCGGGGGCTATTCCGGGTCTGGCTTGCGTTTTTCACGTCAGATAGCTCGGCTATCCTCCTTTGAAAAACGCCGCGCCATCCCTCGAAATCCCCTCCCGATGGCCTAAACAAACAAATTTAAACAGCTTCTTAGTGTCAACTTTTCCCTCCTGTAATCCTGTCGGGTTGCAGGAGGGATTTTTTTTATAAAACTCTCAGTGATATCCTTGGAAAACGGTTTTATTTCGTATCTTCGCACCTTTTGCGCGTGGGTGAAGGCGGGTGCGCTGCTCATGCGGATTAGTAAATCAAAACCAAAGTTTGTCATGAAATCAGTGAAAAAGAGCATGGCCTTGCTGCTTGCCATGGGGAGCATGGCCTTTTGCCTGCCTGGATTGGCCCAGGAGCATGTTTATTTCTCGGAGGATTTTCCTAACGGGGAGTTGGGTGGGAATTGGAATTTGGAGGCGAGCACGACCATCGAAGCCGCCGGAGGCCCGGTTTACGGGGTCAACATGGGCGATTATATCGCCATGGGTTGGGTCTGGGACCTCAACGGGCAGATGATAACCAACAACAACCGTCCGGTGGCGACCACGCAGTTGAACGGCCGATACCTGTTGACGACCGTCCCGTTCACGATGCAGACGGGGGACATCACCAACATCCTCAGTTTCGGCTATGAATACATGGCCACGGCGGCGGTCCCGGCTTCGGTCCGGAACTTCGGGGTATTGGTCCGTCAGGACGGAGGCGAATGGGATACGGTGTACCGGATGTTCGGGGAAACGGACTCGTTGGCGACCGAGTTCAGCGGATTCCAGACGGTCGTGCTTCCGGAGGGATACAAGGGGGCGGAAATCGAGCTGGCGTTCTGCTTCGATGCCGTGCACCAAGGGAACAGCCCTTACGGGTTCTTCATTTCGGATGTGGACTTTGCCGCTTATGCGCCGGAGGCGGTAGCGGAATTGGAAGTGCTGTCATCCGGTTTCGCATGCGGGACCACCTTCCCGCTTTCGTTGGGAGTCTCGAACAGGGGCGGTTCGGCCATCCGGTCGATGGACTTTGCATATTCGTTGAACGGAGGGGAGAGCAAGTCCGTGTCGGTGGACAGCTGCGGGATAGAGCCTTTGGCATCCGGACAGTTTGCCTTGTCTTTGGACTTGGGGGAAGCCGTGTTGGATGACAGCAATAGCGTGGTGCTTTGGAACACGGCCTTGAACGGGGAGGCTGTGACGGCGGGGGATACGGTAGAATACCGTTTCCTGTATGTGGACGAGGCGTATACTTCAGCCTATGTGCCTGTTTTGGAAGTGTTCACGGCCTCTTGGTGCGGTCCGTGCGCCACGATGAACCAGTACTTGAACCCGGCGGTGGAAGAACTCAAGGAAGCGGGGGTACTGAACGTGGTCAAGTTCCAACAGAGCGGGGACCGTTACGCGATACCGGCCGGGGAGAGCCGCTATTCCTATTATGGTTATTCCATGACACGGGGAGGTATTCCGGCTCCGATATACAACGGGGAAAGCAATATGCTTTATTGGCCGGCCGGAACCTATCCGGAATTGATGACGAGTCTGCAGGAATCGGCGGAAGCGGATCATCGGCAGATGGCACCGATGAGATTCGAGTTTTCCAAGTTCGTAGCCGACACCGCCACGAACATGCTGGAAATCGGTTTCACGGTGACGACAGCGATGGATATGACGGCCAACGTGGTGACGGTGGTGACCGAAGGGACGACGACGGGCAACCGGGGGACGAACGGGGAGCGTGAATTCCATTGGGTGGCCCAGGCGGTTCCCTCGGCAGCGACGGGCGATGCGACGGATTTCGCGAAGGGTGAGCCGGTGGAGTTCACCTATTATGTGGATTTGGACGAGACCAATACCGAAGAGATTGCCGACTTGCAGCTGGTCTGCTTTGCACAGAATCGTTCGTCAAAAGAAATGTACCAGAGCGCCAGCTTTGTTGATTTGACCTATGGCGTTGTCGATGTGGCTAATGAGGCTTCTGATCCGATGCCGGAAGTCCGTTTGTATCCGAATCCGGCCATGGAAACAGCTTTCCTGTCGGGATTGGAAAATGCCAAGGTCCAAGTCTTCGATATGACGGGCCGCATGGTATTCGAAATCCTGGATGCCGATGCCACGATTGAACTGCCATTGGATGGTTTCCACGCCGGCACGTATGTGGTCCGTATTTCTCAAAACGATTCCGTGGCGACCCGCAAGTTGAGCGTGCTTCGCTAACAGGGAACTGCATCGTTCCTGCGAACGGTGGTGTTCCATAATGGATTTGGCTTTTCCGGAGATGTCATGGTAAGTTTTATTTTGGTATGGCCTCTGCGCGGAAATAGGGTGGGTTGGACAAGAGGGTGTATCAAAATAGGCCTTTGAAATCACCCAGAGGCGGTGTGCCAGAGTGAGTAAGATGCAAGGCGCTGAGAGCGGGGACCGAAGCAGATTGCTCCTTATGACACACCGCCTTTTTTTATTGCGCATCATCAAGGAAACGGAAAAAATCGTATATTTAACCGCTGTTTCCTTGGTATCGGCCTTGGCAAGACGGGAAGGCCGCCGGGCGTAGTCGTTACGGTTGAGGAATTAAAAAAACAACATAAATACTTATATGTAAAACCAAAAAACCATGTATTCAAGAAACCTTTTGAAAATGGCAGTCCTGGCGACCGCTTTTTTGCTTCCTGTCCTTTCTTGGTCGCAAGTGAGGACTTATTTTGAAGATGACTTCGCAGCGGGGCCCTCGGCCCAATGGTGGAACCTGGAGGGGAGCACGCAAATCGAGGCGGCCGGAGGGCCTTATTACCTGGTGGCCATGTCTTCCACTTCCTACATGGCCGGATGGGCTTACGACCCGGATGCCGAGTTGATATCCCGTTCGGGGCAAGCGGTGGCGACCACGCCTTTGGACGGGGTCTATGCCTTGTTGACACTTCCATACACATTGGAGGCGGGAGCGGTGGAGAACGTCTTCAGCCTGGATTACCTCTATGCGGCCACGGGTACCAGCACGGACCGGAATTTCGGCTTGATGGCGCGTGCCGCAGGGGGCGAGTGGGACACGGTGTACCGCTTGTATGACAACGGAGCCACCTTGGCCGACGAGGACGAGGGGACGTGGGAAGTGGTCTTGCCGGAGAGCTATGCGGGCCAGGAAGTGGAACTGGCGGTTTTCTGCGACAATGCATCGGAAGTCCCCTTCGTGTTCATGTTCAACAACGTGGAATTTGCCGCATGGACGTCGGCAGCGAGCCTTATAGCCAGCGTGGATCCGGTGCTGGTGACGGAAGCCGATTTGGGTGTAGAACTGCGGCTCCGTACGGCAAGCCGGGAAACGGTCTCTTCGGCCCAGATGTCGTGGCAGATAGAGGGTTCGTCCACGGTAAACACCTTCGATTTGAGCCGGAGCCTGTCGGCCGGCCGGGAAACGACCCAGGCTTTGGACCTTCCGGCCACGGACTTGACCTTGGGTTCGGTACATACCCTTCTGGCTTGGAACAACAGTGCGAACGGGGAAACGGTGGCAAGCCCGGACACGATGCGGTGGCGGTTCACCTACGTGGCCGAAGCGGACGCTCCCGCTTTCGTGCCGTCGGTGGAAGTCTTCACCTCGGCCACTTGCGGACCCTGCGCCACGATGAACCGGATAATGAATCCTGTGCTGGAGCAATTGAAAGAGGCGGGGAACCTGAACATCATCAAGTACCAGGTGAACATCCCCAGCGCGGACCGCTACTACATACCCGACAACGGGCGGCGTCAGAGCTTGTACGGGGTCAATTCGGCACCCTCCCCGTTTTACAACGGGACTGTGGATATGGGAGATTGGTATTCGGGTTCCTGGTCGCCTGCGGCCACGGAGCTGCGTGACCGGGCTTTGGCCGATTGCGCGACGGGTTCCCTGGTACGGGTGGAATATACGCGCGTGGAACTGGACAGCACGGAAGGGATGTTGAGCTTCGATTTGGGGCTGGTGGCTTTGGCCGACATGGAGGCGAGCGTGTTCACCTCGGTCATCGAGGGGACGACGACGGGCAACCGGGGCAGCAACGGGGAACGCGAGTTCCATTGGGTGACGATGGCCATGCCGGGTGGTGCCTACGGGGAGGAAGTTTCGTTGAAGGCGGGTGAAACGATCACTTTCACGTATGAAGTGGACATGAGCGAGACCAATGTGGAGGAATATTCGGATTTGGAAATCGTCTGCCTGGTGCAAAATCCCGATGACCTGTCTGTTTACCAGAGTGCGGGCTTTGACATTTACGCAGACGAACCGGGGAATTTGCCTCAAGGTTCCGAAGCCGCTGACATGCTTCCCCAGGTTCGTCTTTATCCGAACCCCGCCCGGGAAACGGCATTCCTGACAGGCTTGAATCGGGCCGAGGTGCAAGTTTTCGATTTGGCGGGACGTTTGGTTTATGAAGCAGGATACGTTGACAACCAGTTGGAAATCCCGGTAGCATCTTTCCTGGCCGGTACCTATATGTTGCATGTGTCGCAGGATGGTGTGTCTTGTGTCCGGAAATTGACGGTGTTGAAGTAGGATGCCGGGACTTCGCGTCCTTTGGAGGTGCATGTGCCGGAACTGTCCTTTGAAAAATACCCCGTTGCAACCATGTGCAGCGGGGTGTTTTTTTCCCGGGACCTTTTGGCCGCACGTTTCCTTTTAGGTATTTTGACTAAATTTGCAAGCCTACAGGCTCAAGCCGTTTTGTGGCGGGGCCTGAAGGGTTTGGGGCCGACCCCGTGATGGAGAAGGCCGGGAGGGGTGCCGCGGGGATAATCATTGAACACGGAAAAAAATGCTGAACACGAAGAAAGTGAAAGACATGTACTACTTGCTCCATAAGGAGGTAGTACCGGCTTTGGGGTGTACCGAACCCATTGCGGTGGCTTTGGCTGTGGCCAAGGCGACGGAAACGTGGCGGGAACGTCTTGCGGGAACCGATGCGATGCCGGAGAAGATTCGTATCCGGACCAGTTTGAACATTTACAAGAACGGGATGGGGGTCGGGATTCCGGGAACGAATTTGACCGGTTTGTACATCGCTTCGGCCTTGGGTGCCATGGTAGGGGACTCGAAGAAAGAATTGGAAGTGCTGGCCGGGGTGGAACCACGGCATGCGGACTTGGCCCAGGCGTACGTGGCCGAAGGCCGGGTTGCCATTGAAATCGCAAAGGATTGTAACAAGGTATATGCCGAAGCCCTTTGCGAAGGCCAAGGACATACGGCCAAGGCTGTGATCGAGGAGGAGCACCAGAATATCGTCCAGGTGGAATGCGACGGGAAGGAAGTTTTTGCCAAGCAGGGCGGGACGGCCGAAGCCCAGGCGGAGGAGGATGCTTACGGCATCACGATGGATGAGATTTTCGAGTTTGCCACCACCCAGCCGTTCGAGGATATCCGTTTCATCATCGAAGCGGCGGGTCTGAACCGCAAGCTTGCCGATTACGGTATCGAACATAAGTCGGGGATGGGCTTGGGGGCGACCCTGTTGGGCTGGATGAAGAAAAACCGGGCCTTGGACGAATATACCGACTATGCGATGGCCATGACGGCGGCGGCTTCGGATGCCCGCATGTCGGGGGCTTTGCTTCCTGCCATGAGCAACTCGGGCAGCGGGAACCAAGGCATCACGGCCATGGTGCCGATTCTGGCGGTGGCCGAAAAGACGGGCGCTTCGGAGGAAAAGCTGGCCCGGGCTTTGATTCTGAGTAATTTGACAGCCATCCATATCAAGCATGGTTTCGGTCGTCTTTCGGCGGCTTGCGGTTGCGTGGTGGCTTCCACCGGAGCGGCCTGCGGGGTCTGCTATTTGTTGGGCGGCAACCAGGAGCAAGTGAAGTACGCGGTCAAGAACATGATCGGGAACCTGACGGGCATGGTTTGCGACGGGGCGAAATTGGGTTGCGCGCTCAAGGTGGCTTCGGGAACCAGCGCGGCCATGCAAGCTGCGGTGCTGGCCTTGGACAATATTTATGTACCGGGGACGAACGGTATCATCGAGGATGATGTGGAACGTACCATCCAGAACATCGGTTATATCGCCAGCAAGGCCATGAACGAGGCCGACAACGTGATTCTGGATATCATGCTGAACAAACAGTAGGTCGTTGACCTACCGGGTCCATGGGCGTGCAGGCCAGGAAAGAATGAAAATTAAAAACTTTCGGATATGACGAATTACAAGGAACTCGGCTTGGTGAACAGCCGGGAGCTGTTCAAGAAGGCCATGGAAGGGCGTTACGCGATTCCGGCTTTCAATTTCAACAATATGGAACAGTTGCAGGCCATCGTGCAGGCTTGCGCGGAGACCCGCTCGCCGGTGATTTTGCAGGTTTCCAAGGGGGCTCGCCAATATGCGAACCAAACCTTGCTGCGTTACATGGCGCAAGGGGCTGTGGAGTATGCCAAGGAATTGGGTGTCGCGGTGCCTATCGTGTTGCATCTGGACCACGGGGATAGCTTCGAACTCTGCCAGAGCTGTATCGAGTACGGTTTCTCGTCGGTCATGATCGATGGTTCGCACCTGCCGTATGCCGAAAACATCGCCTTGACGAAGAAGGTGGTGGAATACGCCCACCGGTACGATGTGACGGTGGAAGGGGAACTGGGCGTGTTGGCCGGCATCGAGGACGAGGTCCAGGCTGAACACCATACCTATACACAGCCTGAAGAGGTGGAAGATTTCGTGAAACATACCGGGGTGGACTCCTTGGCCATCTCTATCGGTACTTCGCATGGAGCCAACAAGTTCAAGCCGGAACAATGTACGCGGAACGCGGACGGGGTTTTGGTCCCGCCTCCCTTGCGTTTCGATATCCTTGAAGAAGTGGAAAAACGGATTCCGGGTTTCCCCATCGTCTTGCATGGTTCGAGCAGCGTACCGCAGGATTTGGTGGCGGTAATCAACAAGTATGGCGGGGCTTTGAAGGATGCGATTGGCATTCCTGAGGAGCAGTTGCGCAAGGCGGCTTCCTCGGCGGTCTGCAAAATCAATATCGACAGCGACGGACGTATCGCCATGACGGCGGCCGTGCGCGAGGTTCTGGCTACCAAGCCGGCCGAATTCGACCCGCGCAAGTACCTGGGACCGGCCCGCGATTGCTTGCGGGATCTCTACAAGCATAAGATTATCAACGTGCTGGGGAGCAATGACAGGATTTGAGGGTCGAGCCTTTTGAAGAGGACTTTCGATTCATAAAAATTAAATGCCGGGAATGGTCGAAACCATGCCCGGCATTTTTCTTAGGAAAGGGTGCGTCCCTGACAAAAAATTATTGTTCTTCCTCTTCGTTCACAATCGCTTTGGCTTTCCGTTTACTTTCGGTTATAGGGTAGTCAACTGAATGCCCAAGGTGAGACACCTGTCGCAACAAAACCTGTGATATCCAGAAACGATAAGGATTGTCGGGTTTCGATAGATGCCCATTCCTTGTGAAAGAAGTCGTTCCGGGAAAATAAACCCAAATCGGTCATTAGACTTTGGGGAGATTGCCCGCTTGTGTCATGCAGCATGCTTCTCGCCTAGCCGAAGGCGTAGCGGGCTACGTCGAGGCGTAGCGAGAAACAGGATGCGGACAGAGGCGGGCAAGATGCCCGAAAGCCTCATTTTCCTAACCGAAAACAGCCCCGGCGTGTCTAATGACCGATTTGGGATAAATGAGAGGCGGTGATTTTGCAATCTGCGGAAAGCCGGTGCGTAACGGAAAACAATACGAGGGATTCGGCTCTGGCCTCGTACCAAAGTACGTTTTCCAAACCGAATCCCTCGCGCAACACCGCAGAGTGCTCGTTATCACACAACAACTACAGTTCCAAGTCGGCATTGATGATTTCTTCCCACGGCAAACCTTCGGGTCCGAGGATTTGGAGGAAGGGATCGGGGTCGAACTCTTCCACGTTGAAGACACCAGGCTTCTTCCAAAGGCCTTTGAGGTGCATCATGGCCCCAACCGTGGCCGGAACGCCGGTGGTGTAGCTGACCCCTTGGGTCCCGGTTTCCTTGTAGGCTACTTCGTGGCTGCAGTTGTTGAAGATATAATAGGTCTTTTCCTTGCCGTCCTTGAGGCCTCGGATCCGGCAACCGATCGAAGTCCAACCCTTGTAGTTGGCGCCCAGATCGCCGGGATTGGGCAGAACGGCCTTGAGGAACTGGATAGGCACGATTTTGTGGCCTTCGTAGTCGATGGGGTCGATACGGTCCATGCCGATGTCTTGGATGACCCGCAAGTGGGTCAGGTACTCTTGGCCGAAGGTCATCCAGAAACGGGCCCGTTTCAAGGTCGGGAAATTCTTGACCAAGGATTCCAATTCCTCGTGGTACATCAGGTAGGATTCCTTGGGTCCGATGTGGGGATAGTTGAGCGTATGGTGGACACTCAGCGGGTCGGTTTCATGCCAGGCCCCGTTTTCCCAGTACTTTCCGCGCTGGGTGATTTCCCGGATATTGATCTCAGGGTTGAAGTTGGTGGCGAAAGCCTTGCCGTGGTCGCCCGCGTTGCAGTCCACGATGTCGAGGTACTGGATTTCGTCGAAATGGTGCTTGGCGGCGTAGGCGGTGAAAATACTGGTCACGCCCGGGTCGAAACCGCAACCGAGGATGGCCGTCAACCCGGCTTCCTTGAAGCGGTCTTGGTAAGCCCATTGCCAGCTGTATTGGTACTTGGCCTCGTCCAAGGGCTCGTAGTTTGCCGTGTCGAGGTAGTTGGCCCCGGCGTTCAGGCAGGCGTCCATGATATGGAGGTCTTGGTAGGGCAGGGCCACGTTGATGACCAATTCAGGTTTGAATTTTTCCATCAGGGCGGTCAGCTCGGGGACATTGTCGGCATCCACCTTGGCCGATTCCCAGCGGGCTTGTTTCAGGCCTCTTTTTTCAAGCGATTGGAGGATGGCCTCGCATTTGGACTGGGTCCGGGAGGCAATCAGGACATCCGAAAAAATTTCAGGATGTGCGGCGACTTTGTGGGCCACGACCGTGGCGACCCCGCCGGCACCGATAATCATGACTCTGCTCATGGTGTCTTGGGTTTTTTAGTTACAACAATTGGCTGCGGGCTGGCGCTTGGGGGAAGAGCGGGGAGGCCCGCTTCTTGCTCGTGTCCGGTGTTTTTCCGGCCAAGCGCCTGCACTTTGCAAATTTACAAAGTTTAAGTCAATTCCGGACGCTCCTGGAGTGTCCTTAGAGAACCATGAATTTCCGGTTTACGGAAAGTCCTGTTCCCGTGTGCACCCGCAACACGTGGAGCCCGGGGCGGAGTTGTCCGGCAGGAATTTCCATGGAACCCTTGCAGGCTGGGAAGTACGCGACCCGTTGTCCGTTCATATTGAAGATTTCCAATGTGTAAGACGGTTCGTTGGTGTGGAGGTGGAGCCTGTCTTGGACGGGAACCGGATAGAGTTCCAACGTGATTCCTTCTTTCGTTTCGTTGGGGGTTGAGGACAAGCTTGCCATGACACGGACATAAGCCGACCGGCCGTTGCGGACGGCTTTGAACAGGGCTGAGCCTTGGCTGTTGGCTTGGAGGAAGCGGGCTTCGAGGAGGTTTCCTTCCGGGTCGATTCGGAAATTGACGGAAGCGGAATCGCTCTGGCTTAACCTTTCCACTTGGTAGTGTCCGGTGCCAGGAAGCTGGAAAATCTGGTCGAATCCGGCAGAGGCATTGGCAAGAGGCTCTTTGGGGTTCGTGGCGGCTTCCGTCAGGCTGGCCTCCAGCAAGAAGGTGTCGATCCGGGGACCGGCATGGAAGTCGTCAAGGCAGAAATAGGAAGGAATGAGCTCGCCATATTGGTTGCTTTGGCTGCTGCTGACCGAAAATTCCACGGAGCTGACTGGACCGAGGGAAGAAAGGTCGCACCATTCCCAGGTGGAAAGGAAGTAGTGTTCGGCCGGATCTTCGTCCCGGTAGTCGGCCAGGAAGAATTCGAGGGTGTCGGTGGGCGTTTGGCGGTTTTTCCCCACGATGGTGAGTTTGAGGAAGTCTCCTTGGTCGAAAGCCGTGGCCCCGAACGCATCTCCGTTGAGGGCCGAGTGGGCGGCATAGGTGTTGTTGGCCAAGTAAACGCCTTGGAGGGTCTTCAGGACACTGTCCGGAGTCTTGGCAATCGCCGGGGAACCGGTGAAGGTGTAGCCGATGGCAAAGGCGGTGGAACCGGACCCGCCGCCGGGATAGCTGCGGTATTGGTTGTCGTAACTTAGGCTCGTGTCATATCCGGAAAGGCTGATGTTGCTGTATGCGAAACCGTTCCAAGATTGCCATTCGGCATTGAAGTTGTTCTCGAAAAGGAAACCGCCGCTTTGGAAGTCGTTGAGGCCGTTGGTGTCTTGTCCGGACCAATAGGATTCGGGGGCGAGGCCGAGGTCTTCGAACCCGGCAATGCTGTCGAGGGAGGTCCGGGCTTGGTGTCCGGATGCCGTGCAGAGGCTGCCGATGAGACAGAATGCTGTTGTCAGATGTTTGATTTTCATATATTTTTTTTGATGTTTTTGAAGGCCGGTCCCTCGTTCTGGGAGCTTGGAAGGTGCCGGTTTCCGGGTGGCAAAGGTAAGAAGCTGTTTAAAATTTCTTACAATCTTGGACCGGTTTCCGGGTTGCTGTTTGGAATTTTCCGCTTCCGGGCGGCATGGATGAATTTTGTACTTTTGCCAGGGCTTGAAGCAAGCACCTGGTCTTGGTTTCCCGCAGGTTTGGAAGGGGGATTGCGGTCCTCTCCCGCCTTGAGGGGCCGGATTTCAGCCGGGCGGGGACGGGATGTTCCAGCCTGGAAGGTGTTCCGGGCATTAAAAAGAAAACAGATATGAAAATTTTGGTAGTGAACGATGATGGGTATTTCGCCCCGGGCGTGAAACATTTGGCCCGGGTGGCCTCCAAATTCGGCCAAGTGGTGGTCGTGGCGCCGGATTCGCCCCGGTCGGGACAGTCGCATGCCGTGACTTTGGTGTCTCCCCTGCGCCTGCACGAACTCGGGCAGGAGGGCAACATCCGTTATTTCAGTTGTAGCGGGACCCCTGCCGATTGTGTGAAGCTCGCCATCAAGGTGGTTTTCGGAGGTACGATGCCGGATTACATTTTTTCGGGTATCAACCACGGGAGCAATACGGCTTCGAACGTGGTGTATTCGGGAACGGTAGCGGGCTTGATGGAAGCAGCCCTGACCGATGTTCCCGCTGTGGCTTTTTCGCTGATGGACCATTCGTTGGATGCCGATTTCGGCCCGTTTCTGCCCTATGTGGAGCAAATCATGGGGAAATGCATCGCTTCGGGTCGCAAGGATATTTGCTGGAGCGTGAATTGCCCGGCTGTGCCTGCCGAGGATTTGAAAGGTATCAAGGTGTGCCGTTTGGCCAAGGCTTTGTGGGATGAAGACGCGGTGGAACGCCAAGACCCTGCCGGGCGCAAATACTATTGGTTGCAAGGGGATTTCATCCGTAAGGACGAGGGCCGGGATACGGATTTGTACTATGCGGACCATGCCTATGTGACCTTGACCCCTTTGAGTTTCGATTGGACGGATTACCGGGAGCTGGAGCGGATCAAGGATTTGTTCTAAGCTTGCTTTGGCACCGGGCCGGTCGGGGGCCTTCGTTCCGGCGGGATGGCCTGGCGTCCGGGGGGTGACAGGAAGGCAAGTCCTGTTTCCGGGTTTGAGCGGCTTCCTGTCGTCGTGCTGCCATTCTGGCAGGGAATCGGGCGTGGCACGGACTTTGCCATAGAGGAAGGCGTTCAACTTTGAAAAAACATAAAATCATGGGAAAGATAATAGGTATAGACCTTGGAACGACCAATTCCTGCGTGGCTGTCATGGAAGGCAGCGAAGCCGTTGTTATCCCTAACAGCGAAGGTCATAGGACAACTCCTTCCATTGTGGCATTTGTGGATGGCGGTGAACGTAAGGTGGGCGACCCTGCCAAACGTCAAGCCGTGACCAACCCTCATAAGACCGTGTACTCGATCAAGCGTTTCATGGGGGAAACTTTCGACCAAGTGGCCAACGAGGTTTCGCGTGTGCCTTACAAGGTGGAACGCGGCGACAACAACACGCCCCGCGTCCGCATCGACGACCGTACTTACACGCCTCAGGAAATTTCGGCTATCATCCTGCAGAAGATGAAGAAGACGGCGGAAGATTACTTGGGTACCACCGTGACCGAAGCGGTAATTACGGTACCTGCTTATTTTAGTGATTCCCAGCGTCAAGCGACCAAGGAGGCCGGTGAAATCGCAGGTTTGACCGTAAAACGTATCATCAATGAACCTACGGCGGCGGCATTGGCTTACGGTTTGGATAAATCGCAGACCGACAAGAAGATTGCTGTTTTCGACTTGGGAGGTGGTACATTCGATATCTCCATCTTGGAACTGGGTGACGGTGTGTTTGAAGTGAAATCGACCAACGGGGATACCCACTTGGGAGGGGATGACTTCGACCAGCGTATCATCGACTGGTTGGCCGACGAGTTCCAACGTGAAGAAGGGACCGACTTGCGCAAGGACCCGATGGCTTTGCAACGTTTGAAGGAAGCTGCCGAAAAGGCCAAGATCGAGCTTTCGAGTTCTTCAACGGCGGAAATCAACCTTCCTTACATCACGGCTGTCGGCGGCACGCCCAAGCATTTGGTAAAACAATTGAGCCGGGCCAAGTTTGAACAGATTTGCGATGATTTGATCCAGCGCACGATTGAACCTTGTCGCAAGGCTTTGTCGGATGCAGGTTTGCAACCTTCCCAGATTGACGAAGTTATCTTGGTAGGGGGGTCCACCCGTATCCCGAAGGTGCAGGAAGTGGTGCAAAACTACTTCGGCAAGGTGCCTTCCAAGGGCGTGAACCCGGACGAAGTGGTAGCCATGGGCGCCGCAATCCAAGGGGGTGTGTTGACGGGCGAAGTGAAAGACGTGCTGTTGTTGGATGTTACCCCGCTTTCCTTGGGTATCGAAACCTTGGGAGGGGTGTTTACCAAGCTGATTGATGCCAACACGACGATTCCTACGCGCAAGAGCGAGGTGTTCAGCACGGCTACCGACAACCAGCCTTCGGTGGAAATCCATATCCTGCAAGGGGAACGTCCGATGGCCAACCAGAACAAGAGCATCGGCCGTTTCCACTTGGACGGTATTCCTGCCGCTCCGCGTGGTGTGCCTCAAATCGAGGTTACTTTCGATATCGATGCCAATGGTATCCTGAACGTGTCGGCCAAGGACAAGGGGACAGGCAAGATGCAGCAAATCCGTATCGAGGCTTCTTCGGGCTTGACCGATGAGGAAATCAAGCGGATGAAGGCGGAAGCCGAAGCCAACCACGATGCCGATATGAAGGCCAAGGAACAGGCCGAGAAGGTGAACGCTGCCGATGCGATGATTTTCCAGAGCGAAAAGCAGTTGAAGGAATACGGGGACAAGATTCCGGCAGACAAGCGTTCGGCCATCGAGGCGGCTTTGAAGGAATTGAAGGATGCGATGCCTTCGAAGGACTTGGCACGGATCGATGCGGCCAACACCAAGTTGAACGAGGCTTGGCAAGCGGCTTCGCAGGAAATGTACCAGGCCCAGCAGCAGACCCAGCAGCAAGGAGGGGCTTCGCAGGCCAATCCGGGTGCAGGAGCCGGGAATGCGGGCGCTGGTGCCGGTGCAAACAACGGCGGTGTAACCGATGTCCCGTTTGAAGAAGTGAAGTAAGTGATTTGTGTTATGGAGCGCGGCAGGAGGAATTCCCTCTTGCCGCGTTTTTTTTTTTGAAGTCGGTATTTGCCCTACTTGCGATGGGGTTTCCCTTGGGAAGGGTCGTGTCTTCTGTCCAAAATCCGGAGGGGTGATTTTCCCCTTGGGTTCCCTTTGTTTGGGAAACCTGTCTTAATTTTGCGGACGGGAAACGGCTTTCCGGAGCGGTTCCGGGAATTCCCCTTTCAAAAAAGAACGATATGGAAACAAAAGAAGTGGAAGCCAAGGCCGAAAAGGCCATTGTGGAAGAAATCGCGCCCGCATTGGAAAAGTCCTGCGCGGCTACAGCCTTGTTTTACGGCATGGAAGGCGGGAAAGCGAAGGTGGGTTTGCGCACGCCTTGCGGTAATTGTCCCCGGGCGCATGCCACCATCAAGCAGAGTGTGGAAGTGGCTTTGCGCACCTTGGTGCCGGAGGTGGAGGGCGTGATTCCTTTTTACCTCTGATAGGGTTCCGAGAAACCGGCAGTTTAGAAGTTTATGGTGCATGCCGTTTTTGGGCAAGGTCGGACTGGGAAAAGGTCTGTTTTGGGGTGGCTGAGGAACGGGCTTTCGTTTCATGAAAATCCCCCGTCACGTGTGTGGCGGGGGATTTCGGTTATTGACGGGATGCTTCGGGGTTTCCGGGTGTCCCGTTATGCTTTATCCCAAATCGGTCATTAGGCTTCGGGCAGATTGCTCGCTTATGTCATGCAGCATGCTTCTCGCCTAGCCGAAGGCGTAGCGGGCTACGTCGAGGCGTAGCGAGGAGCAGGATGCGGACAGAAGCGGACAAGATGCCCGAAAGCACCATTTCCGCCATCGGAAACGCCCCGGCGAGCCTAATGACCGATTTGGGTTTATTGCAGTACAAGTTTTTGGGTGACAGCACCTTGCGCGTTTTCGAAGCGAAGCATGTAAATCCCCTTCGGCAGTGAACCGAGCTGGAATTCATGGATGCCTGCCGTGATTTCACGCAAGAGGACTCTCTTGCCTTCGATCGTGAAGACGGAGAGGTGCCCTTCTTGTCCGACCGCTACCTGGAAGTTCCCGGAACTTGGGTTCGGCCAGATTTGCAAAGTCTTTTCCATGTCCGCCTTTTCATTGGAAGATTCCCCGAACTTGATGTACACGGTATCCGAAAAATATTCGTTGTCCACGGCGCAGACACCGGCGTAGTGGCCTTCGTTCGCTTGCAGTTCCCCGAGGAACCATTGTTTGTATTGGGTGTTGATGACGAATTCCCCGTCGCAGAAGACTTTGTAGTATTGGGCGTTCATATTGCCGGGCATTTCCCATGTCAACAGCCAGCCTGTATCGGTATTGTGGGCTTGGAGGTTGAGAGGGGCCGGGATTTCGCGGCCGATGGTCACGGTCCGGGTCACGGTTTCCGAAGCTCCTTTTTCATACAGGGCACGGATGCCGAGCGTATGGGTCCCGTTGGGGAGGTTCTGGAAGCTGTAGGTGGAATCGGTGGCCGGGACGGTTGCCACCAAGGAATTATCGCGGTAGATTTCGAATCCCGTGGCTTGGGCGATGGCGGCTCCATGGGAGAGGGTGTAGCTCAGGTCGTCCAGCTTGAAGAGGCTGGCGTCTTCCGATACGCAGTGGACCGCGAAATACCGGGCGTTGTCAGGCAGGACGAAGGAGTATTCATCCCAGTCTGTCGTCGTGGTCACATATTCCCCTTCGGAAACCTTGATGAAATTGCCGGGATTGTTGTCGGTGGTGGAGTAGAGTACTTGGAAACGTTCCGGGCCGCTGCCGTCGATTTCGGCCCCGCTGGCGTAGAAACGCAAGGTCCCGCCTCCATCCACGGAGTGGATCAGCCAATCGTCGTTCTTGTAGGAGAAAGCCGAAATCAGCATCTTGTTCCCGGAATGGGTGGTCCAGTACGGGTCATCGTCCACCGCAGGGGTCGATGCCGAAGGATTGAACACGAGGTAGGCGTATTTCATCTGCATGTTGGGGAAGGAAAGCCCGCCGAAATAACCTTTGTTTTTCGCCCCGTGCAATTCGTAATCGCCGATGTTTTCGATTTCCCAGTCCGGATAGGATTCAAATCCGTCACGGAAGTTCCTGTCCTGTTTCAGGCTCCAGGAGAGGTTCACCGTGTTGGGTTCCACCGTTTCCATCTTCGTGATTTCAGGCTGTTGCAAGGTGTAAGTCAAGCGCAGGCTCGTGTCTTTGTCGGCATTGACGAAGAAACTGTCCTGGACCAGGCGTTCGTGGAAATCGGTAAAGGCAATGAGGGTGTGGTACCCGTCCCGGACATGTTCCAGGGTGACTATGCCTTCCGTGTTGCTTATCCCGCTCCATACCAAGGTGTCGGACAGGGGGAACAGGCTGATTTTGACATTGGCGAGAGGTTGGTCTTCTTCCGATTGGCAAAGGAATTGCAGGCTTCGGCCGTTTCCTACGTAACCGGCATCCAGCAGCAAGGTATCGGAAGTTCCATAGGCGTTGAACGCGAAGGCTTGCAGGTGGCAGTAGCCTTCTTGGGGAATCGTGATGCTGCCTTCTGTCTCTTGGCCGATGGCAGAGGTGGAAACCGTGTCGCAGAGGAACCAGTCGTTTTGGTCCAGGCTGTAAGCGAAAGCGATGCCTTCAAGGCTTTCCAATGCGTTGCTGTCCTGGTCGAAGGCGGGGTTGGTCCAGGATAGGCTGATTTGCCTCGATTCGGGTTCCACCGCAATGATTTCCATTTGGGTGGGAGCCAGAGGCCAGGGGTGGAATTGGCGTTCGCTCAAGGGAAGGACCAAATGCAGGTCTTGTTCCAGGGATAGCGTGAAATTGGTGTCGTTGTACCGGGGCGAAGCCACGTGGATTCCGTATTTGCCGGCATAGAGCGCTTCGAGCTGCAGGTTCCCTTGTGCATCGGTCAGTGTGTCGAGTTCCTTGTCCGATTCGGGGAAGAGCGGGGTGATTTGGATCCGGGCGTTGCCGATGGCTTGGTTGTTCCGGTCTTTTGTTTCCATGGAAAGGTCGAACCCGTTTCCGATGTAACCGGATTCAGCCAAGGGGGAAGCCAGGGAAAGTCCGGCTTTGTTGTAGGCATAAGCCCGGAAATACCAGAATCCTTCCTTGTCCAGGTTCATGGGAATGTTGAGTTCTTCGCCCGGGGCCGGGTTTTCCAAGGTGTCGCAAAGGAATTCCTCCAAACCGTCTTCGTTGAGGAAATTACGGTAGCGGGAGGCTTGCACGATAATGCCTTGGAGGGAGGTCAAAGGGGTGTTGTCCGCAGTTGTGGCAGGCGCTGTGAGCTGGATGTCCAGGCTTTTTGCTGCATGGTCGATGCCGCTGAGCTCGAGTCCGGCAATGGAGGCGGGGAAGTTGCGGGCCGTGATTTGTTCCAAGGCGAGGTCGTCGATGAAATAGGCATCGTCTTCACCTTCCAATTGGAATTCGACGGAGATGGTTCCGTTCTCTTCCGGGGTGTACCGGAATGTGTAGCGGGTCAGGTGGTCATATCCGGTTTCTCCTTTTTGGGGATCGAGTTCCAAAAGAAAAGAGGTGTCCCCGAACCGTACATGGAGGGGCTTTTCCGGGGCTTCGTACCAGGAGGTAGACATGACGTAATCCCAAAAGGCGTTGTACCCGGCCACGTAGAAGCTCAGTTCGTACTCGATATTGGCGAAAACCGGGAAATCGGAAAGCCGGAGCACGGAGGTGATATCTTCGATAGCCCCGTAGGAATAGGTCCCGGTCCGTACCAAGGTATAGTCTTCGGTATTGGTCCGTTTGATCCAACCTGGGCCTACCGGCAGGATGTTTTCATTCGCTTCGTCTTCTTCGAAAGAGGTGCGGTAGGGGAAGCTGACGTTGAAGAAGGCGCATTGGGTCCGTGTGAAATTACTGTACAGGCCGTTCGAGCCCTTGATCCGGAACGCATAGTGGAACGTCCCGGATGTTTCGGAGTCGGTAAAGGTCTGGCTTTGTCCGGGTTCGATATTCCGGAGCGTTTCGTGCAGGCTCATGTCGTTTTCGGTCACGCCTTTCCATACTTCGACATCGACCCTGCCTTGGATGGGTTCTCCCATCATGTCGACCGAGGGGACATGGAAAACGAAAGTGGCTTCCCGGTAATCGGAAGGGTTCTTCACTACCCTGAGGTCCGGAATGGCTTGGGCCGGGGCTCCGCCGGGATAGTGGAACACGAACAGTCCGGCCAATCCGGGTGTGCTGGAGATTTCGGTTGTCTTTCCGGTGGTCACGTCCACTTCGTACAGGATGTTGGCCGAACCGGCATTGACCCAGTAACATTTGCCGGTTTCAGGGCTGAAGGTGGCACTTTGCCCGTAAACACCCATGGCTTGGTCGAGGGTGGAAACGTATTCGGCTTTGGCCGTGAGGGGGTCGATTTGGTAGATGTTGGCGTTGTCGTTGAAGGCGTAAAGGATGCCATCGTTGTTGCAAGCCAAGGTCCGGAAGGGATTGTCTTGGAGTTCGAGCCCGTCCACGGTGATGGTCCCGATTTTTTGGGAACTGCTGTCCGTGAGGGAAAGTTTGAGCAGTTCGTTGTTTTTGGTGATGGCGAAAAGTTCCTTGCTGACAGGATTGTATGTCATGTCGGCGCTGTTGGCTGGCAGAAGCCCGGAGGATTCGTCAATGAAGCGATAGTTCTGGGTCAAGGGTTCGTAGGCGATGTACTTGCCCACGTAATACATTCCGCCCCGGACGAGGTTGGTGATAACGTACCATTCGTTTTCGACCCAGGTCCCGGCCACGACTTCTCCCCATTCTTCGTAGTTTGTCTTGAACGGGGATTCCAGCATGGTCCATGCGGGGTCTTCGGTGTAGATGGAAAGTACTTGGTTCAACCAATCCCGCTGGTTGTCGGAGGTGTAATTGATGTAGGCGCCAAGCCTTTCCCCTTTGCCGGCTTCCTGCCCGTTGTCTTGCGCCAGGCAAGGAACGGCGGCGAAGGCGGCCGCCAGGCAGATGATACCTTGTTGGAGAAAATGTTTCCTGTTCGTTTTCCTGTCCATGATTAAGAGTTTTGATGGGTTATGGGTTTTTGTTGCCTACAAAGAAAAACCGGTTTGTATTGTTTTGGAAATTCTATGCCCCTACAAAGCTACATGGGATAAGAAAAACGTATACGACAATACCTCTTTTTCTTTCTTTAAATTGCTTTTAATTATTGTTTTGATTGCTTTTTGAAGTGGTTTGGATGGAGGAAAAGACGTAGTTTTCCATGCTTTTGCCTATCTTTGTCGGAAGCGGGCACCGCCGGTTTCCGGACAGGTGGCCGATGGGGTACCGGGGAAAATCCTGTCGGGGGGCTGGTGGGATGGTATGGTTTTGTGGTAGCGTTTGTTTTATTGAAAATGAAGAAAGTACTTGTGTTTTTTGTCGGGATTTGGAGCTTCCTGGTTACGGGTTTGGCGCAGATTCCTTCTGCCGTGCAAGATGCTTTCCGGAAGGCTTCGGATTATTTGTATGTCAATGAGGATTCCTGTACCATCTTTTGTGATTATGTCTACGATTGGGCGGTGAGGCACAGGGAAACGGAATTGGAGGCCGATGTGTTGTTGCTGAAAGCCGAGGTTCTGTTTTACAAGGGGGACATCGATGCGGTCATGGAGATATGCGGTACGGTCAAGGAGATGGCGCAGCGGAACGGGAACCGGGCTTTGTGGCTTCGTTCCTTGTTGCTGGAGGGACGTTCTTATATGGAAATGGATAGGTTCGACAAGGCGTACTCCTCGCTTGTTTCGGCCAAGGAAATGTTCGTCCATGTGGATGATAGCACTTTGCTCCCCCAGATTTACAATGCGTTCGGTGTACTGTACGATTTGCAAGGCCAGGGGGAGAAGGCCTTGGATTGTTACAAAAGGGGCTTGGCCTTGTCCGGAAACTCCTTGGACCCGCTTTTGAGGGTCCGTTTTTTGAACAACATATCCATCATTTATACCAACCAGGGTCGGTTCGAGGAGGCCAAGGCCTTGTTGTGCGATTGCATTGGTTATGTGTCCCGGAAGAGGATCGCGTTTGGCTTGGATCGCTTGTATATGAATATCGTTCCTATATACATCGGCCAGGATGAGGTGGATTCCGCTTTGTTTTACGTGGAGAAGTCCTTGGATATGGCAAGGGCCGCGAACAATGGTTCCAGCATGGCCCGTTCCTTGATTTACAAGGGCTACATTTATTATATGAAGGCGGAATGGGATTCGGCCAACCGGGCTTTCGAAGATGCGGATGCTTGGGCGGTACGGATGGGCTATGACCACATGCACTGCATGATATTGCGTTACCAGGCTTGGGTCGCGGAAGGGCGGAAAGATTATGTCGCGGCATACCGTTATCTGGAGTCTTACATACAGAAATCGGATTCCTTGGAACATAAGCGCAACGTGGCCAACATGCTCAGGATGCAGATGGAGAAGGAGGCGGAACAGGCGGGACTGGAAGCCCAATACAGGATTTACCGTTTGATGGCCGTGGTGGGCGGCATGGTTTTGGTCGTGGTGGCCTTGGTCTTGGCTTTCGGCTTCCGTTTGCATCGTTCCAAGCGGAAATTCATGGACGTGGAGGATGAAAAGCGTTCGTTGGAATCGGATTTGGAACAGGAAAACAAGCGTCAAATCACCCGGAGTATTTACAAGCAGAAAAAAGATAAGGATTTGGAGGATGTGATACGGCAGTTGAGGGAATCAAAGCCTTATTTCAAGCCGTCCAACCAGCCCTTGATCGAGCGTGTGATTTTTTCTTTGGAACAGTGTGTGCAGGAAGAGCCCTGGGCGGATTTCGAGATGCGGTTCGAGAAAGTCCATACGGGTTTTTTCAAGAATTTGAGCGCGGTTTATCCGGGTTTGACAGTCCATGAGAAACGTTTATGTGCATATTTGCGTTTGGACATGACCACCAAGGAAATCGCTTCCTTGATTCATTCTTCCCCCCGGGCGGTGGAACAGGCCCGTTACCGTCTGCGGAAGAGTTTGGGGCTTGGCCGGAATGAGGATTTGGTCGCTTTCTTGAGCAAATTCGACTGAGGTTTCAAGGAACCAGGTCCGACACGTCTTCGCCCCGTTCCAGCATGGTCCGGATTCGGGTGGAAGAAATGTCCAACAAGGGGCATTCGAGGCGGTGGATTTGCCCGGGAAATTCCTGCACGGCAGGGTAGCGGGACCAAGAACCGGGCAAGGCTGTCCCGTTCCGGGCGTTTGCCTTTGGGTGGTTTTCCGGCCCCGGGATGGGCTGTACGGCGGTTTGTGCGTTCCCGTTCCTTGGATAAACCCAAACCGGGCAGAGGGACAGGATTTTGCGGTATTCCCGCCAAAGGTGGAGCTTTTCCAAATTGTCTTCGCCCATCAGGATGCCGAAACTTTTTCCCGGGTGTTCCTTTTGCAGGAAATCCAAGGTCTGGATTGTGTAGGAAGGTTTGGGTAAATGGAGTTCGGCATCGCAGAATTTGAACCCGGGATGGGGCTGCAAGGCCTTTTGGAGTCGTGCGGCCCGTTCGGATTCGTCCCAAAGATTTTCGGCTTGCTTGAAAGGGTTCCGGGGGGAAAGCACGAACCAGACTTCATCGGCAATGTGCTGGTCGATAGCGGCTTCCGCAATGGCGATATGTCCTTTGTGGACAGGGTTGAAGGAACCGAAATAGAGGAGCGTCGAAGGCATGGCGTTTTACAGGTTCTGGATGTGTAAACTGCACTCCGTTAAGCTTGAAGGAAATCTTCAATGGCTTTCCGGGTTTCCTCCACGGCTTTTTCCAGGTTGTCGTTGATGATGATTTTGTCGAAACCGGGCGCGAAGCCGATTTCTTCCTCCGCTTTCCCGAGCCGCTTCCGGAGGCTTTCCGGGCTTTCGGTGCCCCGGTTCAACAACCTGCGTTCCAGTTCTTCGATGGAAGGCGGTTGGATGAAGATGGCCAGAGCTTGCCGGGGAAACTGGTGTTTGATGTTGAGGCCGCCTTTCACGTCCACGTCGAACACGACATGTTTGCCCAGTTTCCAGATACGTTCCAGTTCGGAAAGCAAGGTTCCGTAGAATTGGTCGGGATAGACTTCTTCCCATTCGAGGAATTTGCCTTGGTCCCGGTATTGCTTGAATTGCCCGGCGGAGAGGAAATAGTAGTCCTTGCCTTCGGTTTCGCCGGGACGCATGGCCCGGGAAGTGGCCGATACCGAGAATTGCAGTTGAGGGAACAGGGGCAATATCCGGTGTACGATGGTGGTCTTCCCCGACCCGGAAGGAGCCGAAAAGATGATGAGTTTTCCTGTGTCTTGCATTTTGTCCGTTTTGGACTTGCAAAAGTAATAAAGAAGCGCTTGTCCTCGGCAGGCACGGATTCAAGGCGGCTTGTTCCGGCCTGCTATATCAGGCCTTTTCGGGAGGGAACCGCTTGTCGAGGAGATCGTACAGGCTCAGGTAGGCCAAGGAGCCGGAATCCCATTGGTATTGCTCTTTCAAGGGATTGACAATGTTTTCCATTTCTTGGCGGGAAACCGCTTGGCCCAAGTCTTCGAGCATTTGTTTGTATCCTGTGATGTCGCCTTTGAACAAGTTGTTGATGAAGAGGAATTTTTCGTTGAGGCCAATCAGGGATTTGAAGTCCTGTACCTGCTTTTGGTGCATGTCGTTGACTGTCTTAGGAGCTTTGAATTTCTCGAACAGGAATTTGAGGTTGCTTTGGGCCGGGTTTCCTTTGTGCAAGGCTTCGGTTTCCTTGAGCTTGCTGAAAATACCGGAACGGGGAGCAGGGGAGGCGGGTTGTTCCTGCGCTTCCGTGTCGGGTTTGACGGGATCCAGATACTCCGACGACCAGCGTTTTGCTACGATTTTGGCAACTTTTTCATCGGGCATGGCGGTAGACGAAACCGCCACTTGCGACATGTCTTGTTCCTGCTTGCCGTTTTGGGCTTGGGCCATGGCGGTCAGTTCTGTCACATAGGATTCGGGTTCGTCCCCGGCCACGGGCATGAAATCGGCCAGCTCTTGGTGGCGGAATGTGTTTTCCCTCCGTGAATCCGGTTCTTCTTGTGGAACCGGGTTTCCGGCTTCGGCTTCTGTTGCTGTTTCGGTTTCGGTCGAGGCGGTGTCGAAGCCGTCTTTTCCCTCGGCTTCGTTTTCTTCGATGGCAGGCTCCTCTTCGTTTCCAATGAAGTGGATATCTGTATCGGGAAAGTCTTCAATCTCGTCGATTTCCTCGTTTTTTTCGGGCTCTTCGGCCTCGAAACTTGGAGTGAAGCTTTCCGCTTCCTCTTTTCCGGGGATGCCCGTTTCGATGCCGGTGGCGTTTTCGGTTTCGAAGCTGGCTTCATTGGCGAAGGGATTCCTTTCTTCGCTTTCCGTGCTCCCGCTCCAAGCGGTATTACCGGGCATTCGGATTTCCTCTTCGGGTTGGTATCCCATTCCCTCTTCCTCGGCCGGACGGTTTTCGGTCTCTGTCCCGGCAGGGGTGGTCCCGAGGACCGGGGCGTTCGTCCTGCTTGCCGGGATTCCCTCTTCGGCTCCACCTAGGGTACCGTTTCCTGCCGGCTCAGGCTCGGTTCCCACCGCGTTCCTTGCTTCAGGAACCGGATTCTCCTCTACGATAGGCCGGAAAGAGAGGGCTTCCTGGACTTCGGACTCCAGGTTCCGGAACTCTTCCTTGTGGATGGCCTCCAACTTTTGTTTGAGGTCGTTGACCGAGTCTTTCATTTTGTGGACGGGCGTGGCTGGATGTTCCAGTTCGGTCTGCTCTATTTGGCAGACAATCCGGTAGAGGGCCCGGATGTCGTTTTTGAGGATATCCATGTTGATTTGGCTCAGCGCGGCCTTGTCGGTAACGATTTCTTCAATCCGGACCACCACGTTGTCCAATGTGTCAATCAAAGTGTTTTGTAAAACAATGTTTTGCATGAAACGAGGGTGTTTGGAATCCGAAGATGCAAAATAATTGTAAATTCGCGCTCGTCCGTGCTTGGGCGTGGATATTTTTAAACAGTTGAGCGTTAACAGGAAGATGCATTTTGAAGGTTCGGAGTGGATGGCCGGTCCCCGGGGTGGCATCGAGGTGATTTGCGGTTCGATGTTCTCGGGCAAGACGGAGGAGCTGATACGGCGGCTTAAAAGGGCGCGGTTCGCCCATCAGAAAGTGGAGATATACAAGCCTGCCTTGGACACGCGTTATGATGTGGTCAGGGTGGTTTCCCACGATTCCACGGCGGTTGATTCCGTCCCGGTGCAGAATGCTTCGGAGATTCTTTTGAATCTGGGAGATGCCGAAGTGGTGGCTATTGATGAGGCCCAGTTCTTCGGGCCGGAGCTGGTGGAGGTTTGCACTGGGCTGGCTTCGGAGGGGAGGCGGGTCATCGTGGCGGGCCTGGACATGGATTTCGAGGGGAGGCCGTTCGGGCCGATGCCGGCGCTGATGGCCGTGGCCGAATCGGTGACCAAGGTGCATGCTGTCTGCGTGCGTTGCGGCAACCCGGCCCAGTTCTCGCATCGTCTTTCTTCGAGCAAGGCTTTGGTTCAATTGGGCGAAACCGATACCTACGAACCGCTTTGCCGCCGCTGCTACATGGAGGCGATGGAAAAGGAGGGGAAAAGGGAATGATTTTGGAAAGCTTTGCCATCTTACTTGTTTCCGCGTTTTAAGCAAGAGGGACTGCAGGGATGGGCTCAAACGTTTGGAAAATAAGTGCCGTGGTGGAATTTCTGCAATGCTGTTTTGGAATTTTGCTTATCTTAGAATTTGGAAAATCAAACGGTTTAAAATATATTTTATTGAAAAACAAACAAATAAAAAGTCATGAAAAAGTTTTCCGTATTTGCCGTTTTGGCGGCTCTTTTGGTGTTTTATCCTTTGCGTGCACAGAACAAGGGGGACATGGTCATTTCCGGTAGTTTGGGTTTGAGCGGTACCACGACCCATTCGAGCTTGAGATATTCCAGTTCATCCATGGATAGCCGCGAAAGTTCTGTCGCTCCCGGGGCTTTTGAGTTTTCCATCATGCCGGAATTCGGGTATTTTGTCCTGGACAGGCTTGAGTTCGATGTGTCGATAGGCTACAGTCTGAGCCGTTCCGAATCCACGGGGACTTGGCAAGGCAAGAACCTTTTCACGTTCATGCATGTTGTCACTGTCAATCCGGGTTTGGTTTACCATTTGCCCATTTGCGAGAAATTCTATTATACGCCGGCTTTCCACTTGAATGTGGGCGGAGGTGTGCAGAACGTGCAGGACGGAGGCCGGGATGGGATTTCGACCACTGGCCAAGGGTTCGGGGTTTTCGGTTTCTCTATTTCGGCCCTCGCGTTCGAAATCAAGCCTACGGAGCATTTTGCCATTTCCCTTAGTGCCGGGGAATTCTCTTATGGCTTGGTCACGGCCAGCGAGAAAGTGACTTCCGGCGACGAATCGGTGCGGAGCCGGGCTACGGTCAATGTGGTCGAGCTGGGTTTGAACCTTGGGGCTACCATCGGTTTCAAGTATTATTTCTGATAGGGCATTCCGATCGCAGGGGCCAAGACTGGAAACAGGTTTGGCCTCGCTGTGATACATGGGAACTACTAAAGAGGCCGACCCAAAAGAGGATTTTTGAGGTCGGCTTCTTTTGCATAATGCAGAATGATATTCGGTTGCAATATTTCAGTTGCAGCCGATTTCTTTTTTATTCGTCCGGAATGCTGTTGATGATGATATTTCGGTCATTTCTGCCTCAAATGGCAGCTGACGATCCACCTATGCAGTGGCAAAGGCCGGACTCAGAGCCGCAGTCCTGCCGGAGAGCAGTGCCGAGTATTTCCTGAGATTGTGGGCGAGTGCGACGAGACCGAACTCGACCTTCACTTTCCTGTTCGACTTGAGGCAGAACCGCTTGAAGCCGTGGTTGAACTTGATGTCCCCGAACACGGCCTCCGGCTCTATGGGGCGTCGGCTCCGGTACATCAGCCCCCTTTCGCCGGTAAGGAGTTCCCGGGCCTGCCTCTTCAATGCGTTCGCCCTGTGGTTCACCTCCATGACCCTGCGCTCCGACTTCCCCTTGTAGCACAGGCATCTCAAAGGACAACCCGCGCATCTGGCCGCACGGTAGACCGCCACGCAGGAGCGGTATCCGAGCTCTGATACGGATGTCCTCGTCCCGCAACGTTCAAGATGCTGTCCCATCGGGCATACGTAGAAGTCCCGTTCCGCATTGTAGTACATGTTCGGGGAAAGAAAGGCGTTGTCCCTGTGTTTCCTCCTGGCCTCCGCATGGAACATATTGTATTTCACATACGCTTCAATTCCCTCTCCCTCAAGATGAATCAGGAACAAGTCTTTTTGCCGTTCTATCTCCTTTCGTAACTGCTCTTCTGTGGGCAGATATAGTTTGTACTTCGTGGCAAACAACTGTTCGTTGCCTTTCAGTATGGAATATCTTGCAATATCTTTATCCGTCTCAGAACAAAGCACAATACCTATGGTTGGATTGTCCCCCTCCGTCCGTTTCAGTTCGTCGTACATCCGGACATACATGTCCATCTGACCCACATCCTGATGTGTGATTTTCCCCACCTTCAGGTCTACCAGGATATAGCATTTCAGTATCACATTATAAAACACGAGGTCAATGAAGTAGTCTTCGGCATCCGTGCGGATGTGCTGTTGTCGTGCGACAAAAGCGAATCCCTGCCCTAGCTCCATCATGAAATCCCGCAGATGGGTGATGATGCTTGACTCCAGATCCCGTTCAGAAAAACTTTCGTCCGGCCTGAAGCCGAGGAACTCTGCCATCATGGGTGTTTTCAGTATTTCCTCTTTCTGTGGGATGGGTTCGTTTTCCGATGGCAGCGACGGCTGTATGTAATGACGCTCGTAATATTGTGTAGCTATGTTGCGACTGAGCGTTCTTACGCTCCACATTTGTTGGGATGCTGATTCCAAATACCACTTTCGAGCGGTTTCATCTTCTACACGCAATGTAGCAAGTATGTGTGACCATTTCAGATTTTGCAAACGTGTTTGCAAAATTGCCAGATTGGGCATCGTCAAATAAAACTTCCGGAAATAGGCAAGGTATCGTTGGCTGTAACCGTTCCCGTATGCGTGTGTCAGTTCCTTGGCAAGTGTTTTTATCAATTCCTTGCCATATTGGGCACGTTCCTGTCCATCTCGTTCCTCTTCCACAATACGTCGGCCGATATTCCAATACGTGGCAATCATGGTGGCATCTACGGCAGCATATGCCGCATTCCTGCCTGCATCTATGATTTGTTTGATGTCGTCGACTACTTGCGAGAAGTTTGGCATTATTGATTTGCTCTCATCTTCTATATTCTGTATGCTTTTGTCGCAAAACTAATAAAAAGAGGAGTGTCCCGGTGTAATACTTGGTGGATTTTTACCGAAATTTTGGAATTCAGACATGAACATGGCTGGGGTCGGCTTGACAAACGAAAAAAGAGTCCTTGAGATATTGTCAAAACTGAAGATTGGGGCAATGGGAATTGAAATGGTACGTTCTCTTGACATCCCGCTTGGCTTTGCTCGTCCAGAGCAGGGGCGCGTGGGGACCTTTGTTCGTCTGGATATGACTGGATATGAATCCTCCAAAAACAAACAACCCGCCGCGCAGCCCCGTCCCCGAAGAAGAAGCAGGCCGCACGGCGGGCTGATGACAATCGTCTTAAGACCAATCCGGATTACCAGATGTGGGCCCGTTTTTCAGGAGCCAACCACATGGGGTCGCCTTCCTGGATATCGAAAGCTTCCAAGAAAGCATCCACGTGCGGCAAGGTCCCGTTCACACGCCATTTGCCCAAGGAGTGAACATCGAGCATGGTGAGGCGTTCGATTTCCTGGTCGCGGATATTGCTGGCCCAGAGGGTCGCGTACGACAGGAAGAAACGCTGGGCCGGGGTGTATCCGTCGATTTCACCTACCGGATTTTCTTGCAAGGCCTTTTGCAAGGCGGCATACGAAATGTTCAGACCTCCGTTGTCGGCGATGTTTTCACCCAAGGTCAGTTCCCCGTTGGCATGGAGGCCTGGAAGGACTTCAATCTTGTTGAAATGTTCCACCAAAAGTTGGGCGCGGCCCTCGAAGTTCTTGGCATCTTCTTCTGTCCACCAATCGTTCAAGTTACCGTCCTTGTCATAAAGCCGGCCCTTGTCGTCGAAGCCGTGGGTCAGTTCGTGGGCGATGACCACGCCGATGCCCCCGTAATTGATGGCATCATCCCCGTTGGGATAGAAGAAAGGAGGTTGGAGGATACCCGCCGGGAAGCAAATCTCGTTGGTGGTGGGGTTGTAGTAAGCGTTGACTGTTTGCGGGGTCATGTGCCATTCGCTGCGGTCGACCGGCTTGCCCAACTTGGAAAGCATGTACTGGGTTTCAAAGACCGAGTAACGTTTCACGTTGGCCCAATAGGAGTCGTCTTTGATTTCCAGACCGGAGAAATCGCGCCATTTGTCAGGATAACCCACCTTTACGAGGATGGCATCCAGTTTTTCCTGGCCCTTGGCCTTGGTGGCATCGCTCATCCAGGTATTGGCAGCCATGCGTTCGCCCATGGCAAGGCGCACGTTGTCGACCAATTTCACGATACGTTCCTTGGCAGCGGCCGGGAAGTGCTTTTCCACGTACATTTTGCCCACCGGTTCACCCAGTATGCCGTTCACGGAGCTGACACAACGTTTCCAGCGGGGTTTCATCTCGGTCTGGCCCGACATGGTACGGCCGTAGAAATCGAAATTGGCTTCCACGAACGCATCGCTCAGGTAAGGGGCGGCGCTGCTGATGAGGTTCCATTCGTAATAAGCCTTGATATCGTCCAAAGGCGTGGTAGAGAAGAGCTTCGCCATACCCTTCATGAAATCGAGCTGCCCGGCGGAAAGTTCCTTTACCTCGTAGATAGGCGAAATGGCCTTGATGTAGGCTTTCCAGTCGAATCCGGGGACTTTCTTTTGCAATTCGTCCACCGTCATCTTGTTGTAGCTCAGGTGCGGGTCGCGCAAGGAAACCTTGTCGAGCTGGAGTTTTGCCAAGGCGGTTTCAATCTTCAGGACTTGGTCTGTCTTGGCAACCGCTTCGGCTTCGGGGAAACCGCAAAGCTGGAACATACGTTGCACATGGGCCTTGTAAGCATCCAGGATGGCCTTGTGTTCTTCTTTCAGATAATAGTCTCGGTCGGGCAGGCCGGTCCCGGCTTGGTAAAGCTGGAAAAGGTTGGCCGTACTGTTGCCCGGGTCGGAGCTGACGTAAAAGGCGAAGAACGGACTGGCGGTGGAGAGATGCATTTGGACAAGCATGTTGAACGCGTCTTCCTTGGTCTTCATGCCGGCAATGGCAGCCAGTTCTTCCTGGATAGGAGCATACCCTTCCTGGTTCAGCTTGGCGGAGTCCATGGCTACGTTGAACAAGGTCCCGATTTTGAGGGCATCCCCGCTTTCAGTGGCCACGTTGGCGGCCAGACCCTCAATCAAGGTCCTGAGTTGTTCCTGGTTGTCCTCGGCCAGTTTGTCGAAGGTCCCGTAGCGGGAATATTCCCCGGTGAGCGGATGGGCCTCCATCCATCCTCCGCAGGCATATTTATAAAAATCCTGCTTGAGGTCGGCCGTGGTGTCGAAATTGTTCAAATCCAATGTTTCCACGTTCTGTTTTGGTTTACATGATGTTCCCGCTATCGCCAAGGCGACCAAGGGAACAAAAAAAGTTTTTCTCATATCGTTTTGTATTTGTGTGTTTCCTTTTTTCTCCATCCCGCATGGCCCCGTGTGCTTTTTCCCCTCGTTTTATTGGAATAGCAGGCCGACACCGACATGGATGTATTGGTAGGGATTCAGTTTCTTGTCCCGGTAAGTGTAATCGTTGAACGCAAGTCCGTATTTAGCGAAAATGTTGAAACCCAACGGAATCCTTTTGCCCAAGGTGAGTTGGATGCCCACGGTGGGAGCCAAGCCGAAGTTCCAGGATTTGTCGCGGATGGCCATGTCGAGGAAAATGATTTCCTGGCGCGTGTAGACAGCTCCGGCCCCGATGCCCACGTAGGGGTGGATGATGCCCCTGGCGATAATCGTGTACTTGAACGTGGCCATGATGGGGATATCGTACATCGTGTTATAGGTGGAAGCCGTGAAGACTTGGCCCGGCTGGTATTCGAAGGTGTTCCGGTCCTTGTTCTCGAAGCTTTGGTGATAGCCGATGTCGATTCCCACCGAGAAACGCTTGGTCAGGTTGAGGTCGAGCCAAATCGAGGCTCCCCGGTAAGAAAACATGTCGGTGAATTGCTTGTACTTGCCCAAGGATGTGGACATGTCCCAGTTGATGCCGCCTTTGAGCCCGATGGCATGGGCGGGGGCGGAAAGGAATCCGATGATGATAGCCAAAAGGAAGAGGAAACCGGAATGGATTTTCTTCATGGTAGTAGTGGACTTGGGATTTGGAGTTTATCGGGAATTGGCGTTGGAAACGGTCGCGTCCGTTTCGCCGGGAACTTTCGCAAGGCCTTTGGCCTCCGCATCTTCCGGACCGGAGGCGGATTCCTCTGTCCGGAATGGTTCACAGTCTGTTTGGTAGAAACATTCCCGGATGGCGTTTTGGATTTCGGTGTCGCTCCGGTCATAGCCGGTGATACCTTTGATGACGGCGTTCCAGACAACGGTCATGACCCGGTTCCCGTCCTCGTTCACATAACGGTGCATCCCGTCCCCCATTTGGATGGAGAAGGTCTGGGTCGTGTATGCGCTTGAGATGTAATAAGGTGAATAATAATAGCCCGGGCTGTAGAAATATCCCCAGCCCCACGGGTCGTAACCACCCCAATATCCGGGATCGTAGGAAATGGAGATGTTGGTCTGGTTCACTTCCATCATCGTCATGTAAAGGTCGGCGGCATCCTTGTCCTCTGTTTGGACATAGCCGGCGTTTTCCATGCATTCGATGATTTGGTTGCGGATGGTCCGTGTCCGGGCGTTCTGCACGATGTTGGTACTCTGGTCTTCTTCGATGACTCCCATCGAGTCCTCCACGAAGAAGGTCTTGTATTGGGTGAAATTGGTGTCGGGCTCATAATAGGTCCAGGACACCAACTGGGCCATGTTGTCCCCTTCCATTTCGGGATATTCCTCGCAGGATACCAGGAGTCCGGTGAGGATGGCGGCCCCGGTGAGGATGGCCGGCCGGAAGTTTTTCTTTTGAAAAAAAAACATAATCTCTTTTTAGGGTTTTGCCAACGGCAAACAAAAGTTGCAAATTGGTCAAAGATAGCGAAAGTCGAGCGCAGAGCCGAACGCAGTTCGAGCTATGCCGGGACCAAGCTATCTTCGCCGACAGCCAAAGGTACGCAGAAGCCGGGTGCAATGCAAATGGATTTGTCCTTTTTGCATTGCCAAGGCACTACAGTGTTTCCACCAAAAGACAAAAATACAAAAAATAATGTGGACCCGGATACCCGTGGAGCTGTTCTTGCAGGCGTTCAGGCTTTTTGAGCCTGTGAAGGATTAGCGCTTTCCAGCCGGATTCCGTGTTCCATCCGGAAACCCTTTTGCGAGACTGATTCCCAAATCTTGGTCTCGCCTTCCGGCAATCCTTCCATTGTCAGGCGGACGTTTCCTGGACCGAACTCCAGGACGGCCTGCGTTTCCGGATAACGTTCCCTGACGATATTCCACAACAGGAAGGCTTTCTCGGTCCCGTCCCCGCATTGGAAGTTCCAAACTTCGTCGGGTTGGGCCAAACGCTTCCCCTCGTAAATCGAATCGGAATCCATGGTCTCCAGACGGCGGATGATTTCCTGCAACGGAAGTGTTTCCGTCTCCTTGATGCAGACCGGATTGCGTTCTACCGCCGCCTTGATGAAAGGTTCCCAGTCGATATGTTCCATGTCGCGGAAGGCGTAGAGGCCGAGGATGGCCGAGGGATGGTGTTCCTCCAAGGCCATTTGGTGCAGGTAGGCCGAAATCTCCTCGCGGCTTTGACCCGGGCGGATGTCCAGCAAGGGCAGGGATACGAATTCCTTTTCCTCCGCCACAGGCAGGCGGGGTTCGGTCTTGAGGAAATGCTCCAGTTCGGAGAACAGTTTCTGCATGTTGCCGCAATCCCCGCACCGCAGCATGCCCATGAAATAAGTCCGGTATTCATCGAAGGGCATGTCCGGATGGGTGTCCAGGTAGAGTTCGATATCGTTGATTAGAATCTTGTTCCCGATGGGAGCCAAGGCGAAATCCTGGCTGTTCATCTCCTCGATCAGGGCCTGGCGGCTTTCGTTGTCGAAGCGGTTTTTGCTGCTCCGTTGGGTGTTGAAGATGCTTTCGAGCGGGATATAGCATTCCTTGCCGTTGCGGATATGACGGTATTGGAAACATTTCCAGTAACATTCGCGGCTGTAAAGGAAGTTGGCGAAATTGTCGAAGCTGATGCCGGTTTCCAAAAACTCGCGGAACTTTCTGGAGAAGAACGCGAAACGTTCCGGGTCCATCGTGGCCTGCTTGTAGAAAGTGTGCATGGTCCCGCTCAGGTGGGCCACAATCGTGATTTTCTCGTTTTCAATCGAACGGCGGGCCTTGGCCGACAATTCGGTGCCGTTGTACCACATCTTCTTGGTGACGATACGGCGGTTGTTAGTCATGAAACCCTCTTTTTCGGCAATGAAGTTCTGGGAATGCAGGGGTGTTCCAATCATGAAGATGTTTTTCAAAGGGATTTGCCCCACGATGAACAAGGCCGCCACATAGAGGGCCGAAAGGGAAACGCATTCCCCTGCACCGCAAGCATAGCCTTCCTTGCGCCGGAAGGCCGCCATGGCTTCGACCGTTTCGGTCTTCCAGTAGGGGATGGTCTCGGAGGTGTATTTGTCCAGGCCGAAATGCCGGCGTATGTCCACATCGTAATAGTACTTGTCTCCTTCATAGCCGAACAGCGCGTTGGACTGGGCCAAGGCCTTGGGGTCGATGAAGTCCCGGAAACGGGCCAGTTCCTTTTCCTTGGTGGTCAACCCCCAGGTTTCCAGGTCGAGGTTGAACACGAAATGGTCCATGATGTACTGCTTGATCCGGTTGATTTTATAGCTGAAGGATTTTTTTTCGATGTTCTTGAACCAAGGGTCGTTTTTCCATTTCCAGATCTCAGGCGACATGATGTTGGCCAGGACCAAGGCGTACATCAGGTCGGGGAAGATGAAAATTTCCATGTCCGAAAGGCTCATGGCCGAGGAATACATTTCCATTTCCTTGGCCGAGGTGGGGCTGATGGTTTTTTGTCTTGTATTTTCCATTTTTTTTGTAATAGGGCTGGACCCGTTTTACGCAAGGTTTTCCGTTTCCTCTTTCCTGTCCGGGATAAGGAATTCCAGGCGGGAATTTTCGTTGATTTGGCCGGGAACTTCGAGGCGGGCCATGGCTCCCATGTAGAGGGCGTGGTTGTACGGGACATGCCCGGCAGGGAAGCCGAAGCAGACCGGGTAATCGTATTTCCGCGTATAGGAATCGATGATGCTCCAGACATTGCTCATATAGGGGTTGGCTCCTTTCTTGATATGGGTGAAAGTCCCCACGACCAATCCGGCGATTCTTTCGAACCAACCGCTGCGGGCCAGGTTGAGCAGCATGCGGTCGATATGGTAATCGTATTCGTCCAGGTCTTCGATGAAGAGGATCTTTCCGCTGGGGTCCACATCGGTAGCCGTGCCACGGAGGCTGTACAAGATGGAAAGGTTTCCTCCTACAAGGGGTGCGGTGACATTCCCGGGATGGTTCAGGAACTGGCTCCGGAACGTGTGGGCGAGCCCTTCCCCGAACAAGGCTTTGTGGAGCGAGCCTGCCGAGGCGGCATAGTCTTCGCTGCCCGGGGTAGGGTAGGTCTGGGGCATGCAGGCATGGAGGCTGGCCACATGCAGGTTTTGTTGCAGATGGGAGTGGAAGACGGTAATGTCGCTGAAGCCCGTAATCCATTTGGGCGCTTTCAGGAACGTGCTGAAATCCAATTGGTCGATGATGCGGGCCGAACCGTATCCCCCCCGCGTACAGAGGATGGCTTTGATTTCGGGATTGTCGAGCGCATGCTGGAAGTCGGCGGCCCTTTCTTGGTCCGTACCGGCGAAGGTCCCGAACCGTTTCAAGGCGTTCGGGCCGGTTTCGTATTCCAGTCCCCAGCTTTCCACAAGGCGTATGCCCCGTTCCAGGCAGGCCGGGCCGATGCATCCGGCGGGGGAGACCAAGGCCACTTTCTGGCCTGTTTGAAGGAAAGGAGGGATAAGGTTCATGACAAGGCTGGATTAGGATTGCAAACATACAAAAAAAGGCGCTTGCGGCTTTGGTCCGAAGTTTGTTCTGTTTGGAGCCGGGTTTTGAACGGACTTTCGCAAAAGCCGGGGATGCTAACGGCTTTCCGGTTTGCATATCCGCAGGGAATGTTGTTCCTTTGCCTCCCATGGGACAAGAAACTTATATCGGCCTCTTCGGGAGGCGGAACCAAGGCAAAAGCAGCTTGATGAACCTGTTGACGGGCCAGCAGGTTTCCATCGTTTCGGAAAAGCCCGGAACGACCACCGACCCGGTCAAGAAATCTTGTGAAATTTTCGGGATAGGAAAATGCGTGCTCGTCGATACGGCGGGTTTCGACGACGAGGCAGGAGATGTGGGGAGGAAGCGGGTGGAAAAGACCCGGGAGATGGTGCCGCGTCTGGATGCGGCTCTTTTATTGGTGTCGGGCAATACCTTCACGGAAGAGGATAAGGCCTTTGCCGATTATTTGCAGCAAAACAGGGTCCCGTTCTTGGTTTTGCACAATAAATCCGACGAGGTGGCTTTGACCCCTTCGTTCCGTCAAGGGTTGCAGCGCTTGTATCCGGCTTGTAAGGTATTGGATTTCAGTGTACTGGAAGCCTTTGAGGAAAGTCCGGATAGTGCAGTGGTTTCTGAATCTTTGGCGGAGGAAACACGCAGACATCCAGTTTCTTCTGTGAAAGGAATGCCTAAGGTTGAAATACTTTCTGAACTTCCATCCGAAGATACGAACGGACATTCACTGGCAGCCACGGAAGGAACGCCGAACGGCAAGACGGTTTATGAAGAGTTGGTGGATGCCCTGCAAGGGCTTTTGGAGCAAAGGGGAAATCATGAACCCAAACCCGCTTTGGCTGGTCTCGTGCAGGAAGGGGATGTGGTCGTTTTGGTCTGTCCCGTGGATGCCGAGGCACCCAAAGGCCGCCTGATTCTGCCCCAGGTGCTGATGGCGCGGCAATGCCTCGATTTGCATGCCATGCCCTTCCTTTGCCAGGTGGAAGAATTGCCCGCCCTCCTGGACAAGCTGGCGGTTCCTCCGGCCTTGGTCATCACCGACAGCCAAGCTTTCCATCAAGTGGCGGGAATCTTGCCGGCTTCCATGCCCTTGACCAGTTTCAGCATCTGCTTGGCCCGGCAAAAGGGGAATTTCGAGACCTATCTGCAAGGTGCCACCCAGCTCGCCTCCTTGCAGGACGGGGACCGGATTTTGATGTTGGAATCCTGCACCCATCAGGTGAACTGCCACGACATCGGGCGCTTCAAACTGCCGGCCGCCTTGCGCAAGCGGACAGGAAAGACCTTGGATTTCCTGTACATATCGGGCTTGGATCCCTTGCCTTCCCGTTTGGAATGCTTCCGGATGGCCATCCAGTGCGGAGGCTGCATGGTGGGCGACCGCCAACTGTCCGTCCGCGTTGAAAAACTGGCACAAGCCGGACTTCCCGTCTGCAATTACGGGATGACCTTGGCTTGGTGCGCTGGTATTTTCGAGCGGGCCGTTTCGGTCTTCAACACGCGAATTCCCGGCACGACAAGCCTTCGGTCCGCTTCCTGAAAATCCCCTGAAGGGAGGGGGCCGCATAGGGCAACCCCATCAGATCCGTCAACGGGAACCAAGCTCTTTTTCTTGGTACGGGAATGTGCCGGGACGACGGATGACAGTGCAAAATCATCATTGATGTACAGCGGTTTATATTTTGGTGCAGTAGCCCTATTGTCAGGCTGGCAGGAACGTATGGGTATCCCCGAAAATCAAACCTTAGAAGCCCCGGATGACTTTCGCGGGATTTTCTTCCCGCATGAACGAACCCTTGATATCGAACATCAAATCACGCACCTGGGCTTTCTTGCCCCGGCCTTTTTGCATGACGGCCCGGTAGCCTTGGGCACGGTAGGTGTATTCGTAATAGAGTTCCTTGAGTTTGAGCCCGGGTGCCAATGTATCCACAGCCGCTTTGATTTTGGCCGGGCAGAATTCCACGGGAACCTCCGTTTCGGTACAATAATACGCCCCGTTCCGGTATACCACCTTATGGTTGTCGCCGTTGGTGGAGTAATACCCCGTGACGTACTTGTTCTTTCCATCGCTGAACTCGTACCATTCCACGACCGCCGTACCCGAGTTGCGGGAACGGAAATGATTGATGATGTTGTCGGAGGGGAGCTCTATCTTGGTGGGTTCGACCTTCGATGCATCCTTTTTCGCATCTTGGGCGACGCAAGGCAACGAAGCTGCGGCCAAGAGCAAAGCGATAATTGAAGTTTTTACATTCATACTTGTAAATATTTAAAAATCAACCTGGATTTTCTTTCAAGGCCGACCTGTTCCGGATTTTTTTTCTTGCCGGGCGGACCCTTGTCCTATTTCCTCACGCCACCTCGCCCTTCTTCAGGACCTATGTTCAGGGCTTCCGGCCCGGGTCGAAGACCTTCTCCTGCTTCCTTTCTTTCCGGTTCTTGGACTTTTTCTGTTCCGGGTTCAGGTCCTGCCGGATGTATTTCTCGGTATTGGTCGTGGCCTGCTTGCCGAGGAATTCCCGGTAGGTTTCCCGCAGGGTTTCTTCCTTGCTCAGGCCTGGACGGAGTTCGATGGAGTCGTTGATGTGCTTCTTGACCGCTTTTTCCTGCTTGCGCAGCTGTTCCTTGGTCAGGGCTTCTTCAGGAAGTTCCTCGTTCCATCCTCCCCCCAGGGCTTTGTAAAGGTCGACCAAGGCAAGGTACTCATTGCAGACGCTTTGAACCAATTCCAGCTGGGCATCGAAATAACGGCGCTGGGCATCCAGCACGTCCATGTATCCGATGACCCCGTTGAGGTATTGGAGGTCGGCCAGTTCGGCGTATTTCCTGGCGGCTTCCTGCAGATTGAGCAGCAAGGAAGAGGTTTGCGTTACCTTGTTGTACACCACCATGGCATCATTAACCTCCTTGAAGGCCTGCAAGACCGTTTGCTCGTATTGGGCTTTCTTTTGCAGGTATTGCTCCACCGAAGCCTTGTAACGGGCATGGTTCTTGCCAAACGAAATCAAAGGTATGAAAATGTTGGCAATCGGGAAAAAATACGGGGATTGGATAATGTGCGGGATGGTGCGGTTCTCGAAACCGGCATCGAAATCGAGCCGGAACGAAGGGAAGCGGTTGGCAAAATAAACACCGGCATTGGCCATGGCCTGGTCCAATTGGGCGCGGCTTTGGCGGATGTCGGGACGGCGTAGCAGCAAGTCCGAGGGTAAGCCTACGGGAATGTCGACAAGGAAACGGCTTTCCATATTGGCTTTGGGGCGTTCTACCGGAGAAGGGAATTCCCCGGCCAGCAAGGCGATTTCATGTTCCTTGAGTGCGATTTGCCTTTCCAGTTCCGGTACCAAGGTGGCGGCACTGGCATATTCCACGATGGCTTGACGGTAGGGGATTTCGGAGGTCATGCCGCCCGAGAAACGCAGTTCGGCCTTTTCGCGGCTCTCCCGCCGGGTTTCCATGGTCCTTTGCACGATGTCCAATTGCCGGTCCAAGGAAAGCAGCTCGAAATAAGCCGTGGCCACTTCGGCAATCAGGCTCATCTGCAAGGCCCTTTGGCCCTCGATCGAGGCCAAATAGCGGTCCTTGGCTTCGCGGGAGGCCCAGACGGAAGCCCCGAACAGGTTGAACTCCCAGCTGATGTTCCCTTTGAGGTTCCACTCCATGTCGGGAACCAGGTCGGACCCGTAATAGTTGAGGAATTCGTTTTGTCCGCCCACCTGCAATCCGATTTCCGGCAGGTTTTCGGCCAAGGCGGCCCGGCTTCCGTAACGAAGTTCCCGGATACGTGAGATGGCAGCCTGCATGTCCTTGTTGTTGGCCAGCGTCTTGCGAATCAAACGTTGCAGGGTCGTGTCGGAATAGATGTACCACCATTCCACGTCCGCCAGGGCCATCGAATCCAGTTCCGTTTCCCCGCGCAGGATATGGGACGGCAGGTCGGATTCCGGTGCCGGGCAATATTTTTGCATAGAGCAGGAAGAAAAGAAGAGCATTCCTGCCAAACCGAAAAGAGGTGCGAGTCTTGTTATGTTCATGCTTTTCTGCGGCTCCATTTATGTTTGAGACGGTAAATCCATACGAAGAAGTAGGGGACGAACATGATGCCGACCAAAACGGCCACCAACATGCCGAAGAAGACCCCGGTACTGATGTCCTGCCGGGCTTCCGAACCGGGGCCGGAGGCGAAGACCAAGGGTAGAAGCCCGAGGATGAAGGCGAAGGAAGTCATGATGATGGGGCGGAACCGTAATTGGGCGGCTTTGAGGGCTGCCGGGACGATTTCCAGGCCTTTGGCTACTTCGTCTTTGGCGAATTCCACGATCAGGATGGCGTTCTTGGCTACCAAACCGATGAGCATGACCAAGCCGATTTGGAAGTAAACGTTGTTTTCCATGCCGCAGAGCACGATGCCGAGATAGGCCCCGAAAACCCCGATAGGCAAGGAAAGGATGACGGCGATGGGAACCGACCAGCTTTCGTACTGGGCGGCCAGGAAGAGGAACACGAACAGGAAGGCCAAGCCCAATACCATGCCGGTTTTGCCGCTGGCGTGCTTTTCCTGGTAGGAAAGCCCTTTCCATTCCACTCCGATGCCCTCAGGCAGCACTTCGTCCACCAGCTGTTCCAAAATCTGCATGACTTGGCCGGTACTGTATCCATGGGCGGCTTCGGCTTGTATCGTGGCCGAGGAAAACATGTTGAACCGCTTGATGGTTCCCGGTCCTGTGGTGTAGTAACTGGTTCCAAGGTTGGAAATGGGAATCATCGAACCCGAGGAACCTTTCACGAAGAAGAGGTTGAGATTGTCCCGGTGGGCGCGGAATGGCGCTTCCGCCTGCATGTCCACGCGGTAAACCCGGTTGAACATGTTGAAGTCGTTGATGTAGTAGGACCCCGTGAAAGTCTTCAGGGTCGAGAATATATCCGAAACGGGAACCCCGAGGAGTTTGGCCCGGTCGCGATCCACATCGAAGTACAATTGGGGGATGTTCCCTTGGATGGCTGCCGAGACCTCGGACATTTCCTTGCGCTGGGATGCCACCATCAGGAAGGTATCGACGGCGGCTTGGAGTTGCTCGTAGGTGGTTCCCCCACGGGCTTCCAATACCATTTCCACGCCACCCGAAGAACCTAAGCCCGGAATCACGGGCGGGGTGATGAGGTACACCTTGCTTTCGGGGTATTTTTCGAATTCTTCCCGCACATCCGCCATCGTCTTGGTGATGTCGGTTTGTTGGCGCTCATCCCAAGGTTTGAGGATGACCGTGAGCTGGCTGCGCGACTGGTTGGTTCCCAGACGGGGACTGCTACCTGTCACGTTCAACACGTCTTGCACGTCGGGATGCTGCATCAGGTATGCCATGGCCCGGTCGGTCACTTTCCGGGTCCGTTCAATCGTGGCACCTTCGGGCAACTCGAATTCCACGGTGAAGTAGCCCTGGTCTTCCTGGGACATGAAACTGGTCGGGGCCACTTTGTTCAAGAGCCAGATACCGATGATCATCAGGCAGAAGATGCAGAAGAAACGGCGGGAATGGGCCAGGGTGTTGCGGATACCGCCTTGGTATTTGTTGGAACCGATTTCAATGAATTTGTTGATTTTCCGGAAAATCCAAGGTTTTTGCTTGCCGGGGTCCGAAGGCCGGAGGATGAGCGAGCACATGACCGGGCTGAGGGTCAAGGCCACGACCGTGGAAATGATGACCGATACGGCAATCGTGATGGTGAACTGGCGGAACAACTGTCCGGTGATACCGCCCAGGAAGCTGACCGGCACGAACACCGCGCAGAGAACCAGCGACATGGCAATCAAAGCGCTGCTCAGGCCGTTCATAGCCTTCTTGGTGGCTTCGTAGGGCGAAAGCCCCTCCTCGTGCATGATCCGGTCCACGTTTTCCACCACCACGATGGCATCGTCCACCACAATCCCGATGGCCAGAATCAAACCTAGAAGTGTCATGGTGTTGAGCGAGAACCCGAAAATCAACATGACCCCGAAGGTCCCGATCAAGGAGATGGGGACCGCCACGGTGGGGATAATCGTGGCCCGCCAGTTTTGCAGGGTCAGGAAGACCACGAGGATTACCAGGAACAAAGCTTCGAACAAAGCCTTGAAAACATGGTGGATGGAGTCGGCAATATAGGTGGTCATGTCGAAAGGGATCCGGTAGGTGATTCCTTCGGGGAAGCTCAGGCTGATTTCGTCCATGGCGTTGCGGACGTTCTCGGCCACTTCCATGGCGTTCGCTCCAGGCAAGGTGCTGATTTCAAGCACGGCGGCATTGCCCCCGTTGATACCGCTTTCGGTATTGTAGGACGAGGCTTCAAGCGATACCCGGGCCACGTCCCTCAAGCGGATCAGCCCCCCTTCGGATTCAGCCCTGACCACGATTTCCTCGAATTGTTCCACCGAGGACAAGCGCCCCTGGGCGGTGATGGGGATGGTGATGTCCAAGCCTTCCATCGGAGCCTGGCCCAAGACCCCGGCAGCCGATTCCCGGTTCTGGTCCCGGATGGCGTCTTGTATGTCTTTGACGGTCAATCCGAAATTTGCCAATTTATCGGGTTGGACCCAGATTTTCATGGCGTAGTACCGGCTTCCCACGTTCCGGACCCTTCCCACGCCCGGCACGCGCCGGAGCATGTCGAGCACGTTGAGCGTGGCGTAGTTACTCAAATAGATTTCGTCGAATTTGGGGTCGCTCGACAGCAAGGTGATGGTCAGAAGCTTGCTGGAAGCTTCCTTTTCCACTTCCAGGCCGTTGGTGACCACTTCCGCCGGCAAGCGGGATTCGGCCAGTTTCACGCGGTTCTGGATTTCCACGGCGGCCAGGTCGGGGTTGGTGCTGATGTCGAAGGTCACCACGGCGGAAAAGCTCCCGTTGTTGGTACAGGTCGATTCCATGTACAGCATGCCGGGAGTCCCGTTGAGCTCCTGCTCGATAGGAGTCGCCACAGCCTGTGTCATGGTCAAGGCGTTGGCTCCCGGGTAGGAAGCGGCCACCCGGACGGAAGGCGGGACGATTTGCGGGTATTGGTCGATGGGAAGCATGGCCAGCCCGATAGCCCCCACGATGAGGATCAGGATGGAGATGACCATCGAAAAGACGGGCCTGTCGATGAAGAAGTCTGCTTTCATGCCTTAATCCTGCTTTGTGTTCGTGTCATGGGTGGGAATTGCATTCCCGGTTCCGGGTGTTGTTTCCGTCAGGCTGTCGCCTGCTTCCTCCGGCAGCACGGGCAAGGAACCGCCCGCCGCCTGCAAAGAGTCGCTTGCTTTTTGCAAAGAATCGTTCACGACCGGTAAAGGCAGGACCTTGCTCCCGTGCGTGAGCTTGTGGTAGCCTTCCACGATAATGTGTTCATCGGCGGCCAGGCCGCGTTCCACAATGACCGAGTTGCCAATTTCGGGACCGATTTCGATGAATCGCTTTTCACAGATACTGTCGGGACGGACCACGAAGATGTAAGCCCCGCCCTTGTCGATAATCAGGGCTTTCTGGGGAACCACGATGGCATCTTCCCGCACGTCCAACAGGACTTTGACACGGGTGATTTGGCCCGGAAGCAGGATATGGTCGGGGTTGGGAATGGCCGCCCTCACGGTGAAGGTTCCCGTCTGGGGGTCCACTTGAGGGTCGGCGAAGTCTACCAGGCCGGTATAGGGATAGATGGTGTTGTCCACCAAGGTAATCGTGATATAGGGGTTCCATTTGCGTTCGGCTACTTTTTGGCCCAGGTTCACGTTCCTTTCCTTGCTCCGCAAGTAATCGAGCCCGGTCATGCTGAAATCCACTTGCACGGTGTCGCTCTTGACCACGGTGGCCAAAAGGGATTTCCCGCCCGGACCGACCAAGGTCCCGATATCCACGTTCCGTTCACTGATGTAACCCGAGATGGGGGAACGTACGGAGGTGTATCCCAAGGCGATTTCGGCCTGGGTCAGGTCGGCCTCGCTCATGGCCACTTCGGCAATCGCGCTCTCGTAAGCGGCCGTGGCGTTGTCCAGGTCCAATTGGCTGGCGGCATCCTGTTCCCAAAGCGGCCGGATACGGTTCAGGTCCCGTTCGGCTTTTTGCGCCAAGGCTTTGTTCCGGTTCAAGGATGCTTTGGCTTTTTCCACGCGGGCCCGGTAAACTTTGGGGTCGATGATGAAGAGCACCTGGTCCTTGTTCACGTAGGTCCCTTCATCGAACGACATGCTTTCCAGGTAGCCTTCCACGCGGGCGCGGATTTCCACGAACTGCTGGGCCCGGATGCGGCCCACGTATTCCCCGTAAATCTCCATGTCCTTGACTTCCACCGGTTGGGCGTTCACAATGGGCAGGCGGACCGGTTCGGGTCCGGGTTTGAGCAGGAAGTAGAGCCCGAAGCCGGTTCCGGCAAGGAGGAGCAAGATGACAATCCAATGGGCTGTTTTCAGTCTTTTGAACCGACCGAAGACTTTGGAGGGTACGGATTTGTACTTTTCAGCCTTTTTAAGGAACTCCGTCCCGTTTTGGAGGATGTTTTCGCTGTTCAGATGCATAGCCTTTTCTTATCGGTTGATGCCCAGGAACCCGAAGAGGCCGGATTCCGCGAAGATGCAAAAAATCAAAAAAATATCATTTTGGCGCCAGGGTCGAGGATGTCGCGGACTGGATGGGTGCCTTGCGTTTCGCTTGTGATTCCGCTGCTTTTACCCCGCTGTTGAAGCCGCAAAAATATAAAAACTTTCCAAAATGTCTAAGAAGCTGTTTGCGTTTATCCTTTTCTGGATGGCAAGAAATTTTAAACAGCTTCTGAGTCTTTTTCTTATCTTCGTATTATCTTCGCGAACCGGTTCGAACCGGGACCAATCCGGTTCGGAAAGGAGTGGATATCGCTTTGTAATTTTGTTGGTTATGAATAGTTTGGAGTTTTTAGGTACAGGGACATCCCAAGGCGTGCCCATCATCGGTTGCCATTGTCCCGTTTGCCAATCCACGGATTTCCACGATAAAAGGTTGCGGACTTCGGCATTGGTTTCCACGCCCGGAATCCGTTTCGTGATCGATGCCGGACCGGATTTCCGCTACCAGATGCTCCGGGCCGGGGTCGAAGACATCGATGCCATTTTGTTGACCCATCCCCATCGCGACCATGTGGGAGGCTTGGACGATGTGCGGCCTTTCAACTATTACCAGAAGCGTCCGATGCCGGTTTACGGGAATGCGATTACCTTGAAGGCTTTACGGACGACGATTCCTTATGCTTTTGCCGAGCACCGATACCCGGGGGCGCCGGAGTTCAGCCTTTACGAGGTGGACGACAAGCCTTTCCGTTTGGGCGATTTGGAAATCCAGCCCTTCGAGGTGCTGCATTACAAACTGCCGATAACCGCCTACCGGATAGGCCCCTTGGTGTATGTGACCGATGCCAAATTCGTGAGCCGGACGGCGATAGAGGTAATGAAGGGTTGCAAGATTTTGGTGGTGAATGCCTTGCGTAAGGAACCCCATTTGTCCCATTTCAGTTTGGACGAGGCTTTGGCCCTGATCGGGGAGGTGAAGCCGGAGCAGGCCTATCTGACCCATTTGGGGCATACCTTGGGCTATGCGGAGACTTCGGCGGAATTGCCGGAGCATGTGCATCTGGCCTACGATGGTTTGAAAATTGAATTTTAGGAGATTAAAAGAGATGAAACCGTATTTGGAACTCTTGCGGACGATTTTGGAGAAGGGCACGGACAAGCATGACAGGACCGGGGTGGGGACCCGCAGCTATTTCGGCTACCAACTGCGTTTCGATTTGGCCGGAGGCTTTCCCTTGGTCACGACCAAGAAATTGCACCTCCGTTCCATCATCTACGAGTTGCTTTGGATGTTGAAGGGGGATACCAATATAAAGTACCTGCACGACCACAAGGTAAGCATCTGGGACGAATGGGCCGATGCCGAGGGGAACCTTGGTCCGGTTTACGGCAAGCAGTGGCGGGACTGGCTTGCCCCCGACGGGCGGCATATCGACCAGCTCCGGGACGTGATACGGCAGATCCGGACCAATCCGGACTCCCGCCGCCTGATTGTGACGGCTTGGAATCCTGCCGATGTGGACCGCATGGCCTTGCCGCCTTGCCATGCGTTCTACCAGTTCTATGTATCGGAAGGCCGGCTTTCGTGCCAGCTCTATCAGCGCAGCGCGGATTGCTTCCTCGGTGTGCCTTTCAATATCGCCTCCTATGCCTTGCTGACTTCGATGATGTCCCAGGTCTGCGGTCTGGAACCGGGTGTTTTCGTGCATTCGTTCGGGGATGCCCATATTTACCATAACCATATCGAGCAGGTCAAGTTGCAGTTGTCCCGCGAACCCTATCCTTTGCCCCGCTTGGTGTTGAACCCGGAGGTCAAGGACCTGTTCGATTTCACCTACGAGGATATCCGGATAGAGGGTTACCAGTGCCATCCGCATATCAAGGGGGAGGTAGCGGTCTGAGGGCGGTGTGTGATAATGGGTAATCCATGAAAAGTTTTATTTTGACACGGTCACATTTTGGAATCCCAGGACCGGGTGATGAGGTCCGGAACGGTTTTTGAAAAACGCAAGGTTTGAAAACACAAACAAGCCCCGAAATATGTTTCCGGTGGACAAATGAAATCCGGAAACCGGTTTCGGAAAATCATTTTTTGGATTGCAAGAAATTGTAAAAAGATTCTTAAAACAAGATAAATCCGATGAAAAAGATTGCATTGATTACCGGTGCCACGTCCGGCATCGGGCAAGCTATCGCCCGTCGTTTGGCTTCGGAAGGCTTCGACTTGATTCTTACGGGGCGCCGGGCGGAAAAACTCGAAGAAACAGCCAAGGAATTGTCGGGCAAGGTCCGTGTCCTGCCTTTGGTTTTCGATGTCCGCCATTTGGACGAAGTGCAGGCGAAACTGGGGAATCTGCCGCAAGAATGGCAGGATATCGACGTCTTGGTCAACAATGCGGGTCTGGCTGCTGGTCTGGAGCCGCTGCAAGAGGGCTTGGTGGACGATTGGGAACGGATGATCGACACGAATGTGAAAGGCTTGCTTTATGTGAGCCGGACCATCCTGCCCGGCATGGTTGCGCGGAAAAAAGGCCATGTGTTCAACTTGGGTTCCATTGCCGGGAAGGAAACCTATCTGAACGGCAATGTGTATTGCGCCAGCAAGCATGCCGTGGATTCCTTGAGCAAGTCGATGCGGATGGAACTGTTGCCCTACGGCATCAAAGTGACCCAGATTTGCCCGGGAGCCGTGGAAACCGAGTTCTCGGTGGTCCGTTTCCATGGGGACCAGCAACGGGCCGACAATGTGTATAAGGGATTTACGCCTTTGAAAGGGGAGGATATCGCCGATTTGGTGGCTTATTGTGTGAACCTGCCCGCCCATGTCTGCTTGAACGATATCGTGGTGATGCCCACGGCGCAGGCCAATTCCGGAATCTTCCACAAGGTGCTTTAAGCCCTTGGTTGGGATAGAGGATTTGACCCCTGTGGTTATCAGGGAACTCCGGCTTCCGGAAAAGGAAGCTGCCGGAAGAACTGCCGGAGTTTGAGGGTGCTTCAGGCGGTGTGCCGGGAGAGGCGATGCGAGGCGCCCGGAACCGTAGCCCCGCAATCTGCCCGTCCGGGTACGCCGCCTTTTTTGTTTTCTTAGAAGCTGTTTAAATTTATTTGTTTAGGCCATCGGGAGGGGATTTGGAGGGATGGCGCCGCGTTTTTCAAAGGAGGATAGCCCAGCTATCTGACGTGAAAAACGCAAGCAAGACCCGAAATAGTCCCCGATGGGCAAACAAAATCCTGAAACCGGTCCCTGAAAATTCAGTCTTTTCAGGATTGCAAGAAATTTTAAACAGCTTCTTAAAGTTTTCTTAAAAATTAAGGGTAAGAAGCTGTTTGGATTTGGCTTTTTCAGGACAGTCAGCGATTTGGAACAGCTTCTTGATATCCGGATTGGGAACGGGGCGGGTTAGTGTCCGGTTCGTGGGTTGTGTTCGGCCCGGATCAAGGCCTCCAATGCATCCAAAGCCTCGTTTTCCGGGATATGGCTTTGCACCAGTTCTCCTTTGCGGTAAAGGTTCACCTGGCCGTTGCCGCAGCCGATGTAGCCGTAATCGGCATCGGCCATTTCCCCCGGGCCGTTCACGATGCAGCCCATGACCGCGATGGTGAGGTTAGGGTAATCGGGAAAACGGGCCTTGACCTTGGCCAACACGCTTTGGATATCGTATTTGGTCCGGCCGCAGGACGGGCAGGCGATGAAACGGGTCTTGTGGGAACGCAATCCGACAGCCTGGTAGAGGTTGTCCATTATCGTTTCCTTTTCTTCTTCCGTGAACGCCTTGCCTTTTATCTTGAAGTCTCCGGTATACCCTTGGAGTAGCAGGCGGCCCCAGCGGATATAGGTCACGAGCCTGGCGAGGTCTTGCCCCTTGGTCCCGTCTTTCCAGCCTTTCAAGCCCAGTATGTCGGGATAGACCACTTCCACGGTATCCAATGCCTGTTCGGTGTAGCCTTGTAATATTTCAACGGCCTCAAGGATATCTTTGGCGACCGGGATTTCGTTTTCGGGCGGTTCGGTCAGCGAGACCCGGATGGTGTTCCCGATGCCGTCCAGCAGCAGGCTTCCGATGCCGATGGTCGATACCACGCGGGCGTCTTCCCCGTCCCCGGCCTCGGTCACTCCCAGATGCAGCGGGTAAATCCTGCCCTTCCGCCGCATGCGTTCCACCAACATCCGCACCGCCTTGTCCATGGTCCGGACCCGGCTCGATTTCATGGAAATGACCAATTGGTCGAAATCCAGGCTTTCGAAGATTTGCAGGAATTCCAAGGCGCTTTCCACCATCGCTTGGGGCGTGTTCCCGTAGCGGGCGACGATGCGTTCGGACAAGGAGCCTTGGTTCACCCCGATACGGATGGCCGTACCCTGTTTCCGGCAAACTTCCACCAAGGGGGAAAGCCGCTGGGTGATGCGTTCGATTTCCGCTTGGCGCTCGGCTTTCGAGAACTCGGTCTTCCCCGTCTTCCGGTCGCAGTAATTGCCCGGGTTGATGCGCACTTTTTCCACGATACCGGCGGCCACCAAGGCGGCATCCGGCAAGAAATGGATGTCAGCCACCAAAGGACCCTCGTATCCGGATTGCCTCAGCTCGTTCTTGATTTTTTCCAAGTTGCGGGCCTCTTTCAGTCCGGGTGCCGTGATCCGGACCATTTGGCAACCGGCATCGAAGAGGCGTTTGCATTGCTCTACCGTGGCTTCCGTGTCCAAGGTGTCCGTGTTGGTCATGGACTGGATGACCACCGGGTGGTTCCCTCCGATAAAGAGGTTCCCCACCTTGACGGGGATGGAAGGAATGACTGGATGCATGTTTTTCGTTTTTTTAAGCCGATTTTAGGCTGGAATTCAAGCCAGCAGTTTCTTGACTACTTCCGAAATGGCTTTCCCGTCCGCTTTCCCGGCCAATGCCTTGGAGGCGCTTCCCATCACCTTGCCCATGTCCTTCATGCCTTGGGCACCGGTCTGTTCGATAATCTTCTTGACCTCGGCTTCGATTTCTTCGGCCGAGAGTTGCTTGGGAAGGTAGGCTTCGATATGGACGGCTTCGGCCAGCTCGTTTTCCGCCAAATCGGCACGGTTCTGTTCCTGGAAGATGGCGGCCGATTCCTTGCGTTGCTTCACCATCTTTTGCAGGATTTTGATGGCGGTTTCATCGCTCAGCTCCCCGTTGGCGTTCTTGGACGTCTTGGCTTCGAGGAATTCTTTCTTGATGCCGCGCAGGGCCGCCAGTTTCACGCTGTCATGGGCCAGCATGGCAGCTTTGATGTCGTGGTTCACTTGTTCAAAAAAATCCATGGTCTTGATGTTTTTATGGTTTGGGAATCTCCCTTTGCCCGGGCCGGGAATCCCTTGCTCCGGACATGGGGTGGAAATTTTTATTAGGAACCTGTTTTGTCAAACGCTTCCTTTGCCCCTTTCGAGTTTGTAATGGCAACCGCAATCGAGGATGAATTCGAGGATTTCCTGGAAAATGCCTTCCACTTCCGAGGGCCGCAGGGAGAAGGATTCCGGGGCGAATCTTTCCGAAAGGGCTTTGGGCAGGTCTTGGGAATCGCAATCCAACGCCTTGGCAATCAATGATAATTCGTCCTCATCGATAACGGCGGAGATTTTCCGGTTGAACCGGGATTGTTCGAAATCCGTATGTTCCATTTGGATGACGAGCCTGTCCCGGAAGTCGAAACCGGCCACGATATCGTCTCCGATTTCCAAATCCTCGTCGGATTCCGCAATCAATTCTTCATTTGTCAGCATATGGCGTGTTTTGGTCTGGGAAATATATGGGGCGGTGTGTCATAATGAGCAATCTGGCTTTGCCGAAGACTGGCTGCACCTCGGCAGAGTCCAAGCAAGGTGGGCT